>JBJEGL010000149.1:0-9505 GCA_051875035.1 Candidatus Gastranaerophilaceae bacterium
AAATGAAAGGTCGTATCATCGGTAGAGAAGGCAGAAATATCCGTACTTTGGAAACCTTGACCGGTGTTGATTTAATTATTGATGATACTCCGGAAGCTGTTGTTCTTTCTTGTTTTGACCCTGTCAGAAGAGAAATTGCAAAAACTGCTCTTGAAAAACTTATTCAAGATGGTCGTATTCACCCCGTAAGAATTGAAGAAACCGTTGAAAAAGCAAAAACCGAGATTGAACAAAAAATAAGACAAGAAGGTGAAAATGCCGCAATGGATATGGGCGTTATGAACCTTCATAAAGAATTGATAAAAACTCTCGGAAGACTTTATTACAGAACGAGTTACGGACAAAATGTTCTTAAACATTCGCTTGAAGTCGGTCATATTGCGGGCATGATTGCTGCGGAAATCGGTGCAAATGTTGCTATTGCCAAACGTGCAGGTTTGCTTCACGATATCGGTAAAGCTGTTGACCAAACTCAAGAAGGTACTCATATTGAACTCGGAGTCGAACTTGCAAGAAAATACGGTGAAAAGGAAGAAATTATTCACGCTATTGAAGCTCATCACGATGATGTAACTGCAAGAACAATTGAGGCTGTTTTGGTGAAATTGGCAGATGCCGTTTCTGCGGGCAGACCGGGTTCAAGACGTGATACTTTGGAAATTTATATTAAACGTTTACAAAAACTTGAAGAAATTGCAACAAGTTACGACGGTATTAAACAGTCTTTTGCTGTTCAAGCAGGTCGTGAAGTAAGAGTGATTGTTCAGCCGGAAAAATTTGATGATGCTTCAAGTGCAAAACTTGCAAGAGATATTGCAAAACGTATTGAAGACGAACTTGATTACCCCGGACAAATTAGGGTTACTGTTGTTCGTGAAGTCAGAATGACAGAAGTTGCAAAATAGGATTAATGATAAAAGAAAGTGGTTATAATACCGCTTTCTTATTTAATATTGGGAGAAAAATGTCGGGAAATAAACTAAAAATTTTATTTTTGGGTGATTTAGCGGGTAAACCCGGCAGAATTGCGGTTAAAAATTTTTTGGAGCAGGAACGGCAAAACTATGATTTTGTTATTGCAAATGTGGAAAATGCTTCTCACGGATTTGGTTTAACTGCAAAAAATTATGAAGAATTATCCTCTGTCGGTATAGATTGTATGACTTCGGGAAACCATATTTGGGATAAAAAGGATATTTTTGATTATATAGAAAATGCTGAAAAGCTTATCAGGCCGATAAATTATCCGAATGCTCCGGGAAAAGGGTTTAAAATTTTTAGTGCCAAAGACTGCAAAATCGGTGTTATAAATGTTTTGGGAAGAAATTTTATGCCCGTTATTGATAATCCTTTATACACTGTTGAAAGCGCAATAGAAGAAATTAAAAAAGAGACAAATATTATTTTTATAGATTTTCATGCGGAAGCTACTGCTGAAAAGCTGTGTTATGCAAGATATTTTTCAGAAAAAGGCATTAGTGTTTTTGTTGGTACGCATACTCATGTTCAAACAGCGGATGAAATGATTATTAACAAAAAAACGGCATATATTTCAGATGCAGGATTTTGCGGTGATTCAGACGGAATAATCGGGATGGAATATGAAACATCTTTAAAGCATTTGATTACTATGATGCCGGGCAGATTTGAAGTTGCTTCTTCGGGCAATGTTTGTGTAAACGGGGTTGCTGTTGTTATTGATACAGTAACAGGAAGTGCCGAAGATATTAAAAGAATTAATATAAAAACTACAATATGAGGTAATGGTATATGAGAGGATAAGAAAGTGAAAATCGATTTACATATTCACACCACTTATTCGGATGGTGTTTATTCCCCCGAAAAAGTAGTTGATGCTGCGATTGAAGCAGGTCTTGATGCGATTGCACTTACCGATCACGATAATGTATTATCGTATCCTGTGGCAAAAGCGTATCTTGACACAATTATGCCCGAAAATTCGCCCAAACCATTGATTTTAATTCCGGGTATAGAAATAAATACGATTTATAAAGGTTATGAAGTCCATATTTTAGGTTACTATATGGACATGCAGAATGCTGATTTTCAGAAGATAATAAAATATCAACAAAATGCCAGAATAAAACAGACAAAAGAAATATTAAAACTGCTTGCAAAACGGGAAGGTATCAAAATTAATATTGAAGACATAAAAAATACTGTTGCGGAAGGCGGAAGTATCGGCAGACCGCATCTTGCGAAAGCTATATGTCAAGCAGGTGGAACAGCAAGTATTGTAGATGCATACAATAAATATATTAACAACAATTCTCCTGTTTATGTACAGAGAAAAACAGTTTCTCCTCACGAAGCTGTAGAAACAATTTATGATGCAGGCGGTATTCCGGTTATTGCTCATCCTTATGATGTTGATATTGCGGATGTTTTGATAAAGGATTTAATTAATTATGGTTTGCGTGGAATTGAGGCATATCACAGAAAACATTCTCCCGCAATGGTTGAATATTTTTCTACTTTAGCGGAAAAATATGACTTAATTATGACGGGAGGTTCGGATTTCCATGCACCTCATCCTTCCAACGGAAATATTATTCTCGGTAAAAGTTTTATTCCTGATTGGATATATGGTCAGCTTATTGAGGAAAAGAAAAGGTTAGATATGGCATAATGAAAAAAGGCTTTTTGCTGACTGAAATTATAATGCTGATTTTTATCGTAGCGGTTATTGCTGCGGTGCTTTTTCCTTTAAAAATCCTTGATATTAATCAGGCGGAAAGAATTGCTATATGGAAAACTTACTATCAAAATTTAAGATATTGCTATGATGTTATGCAACAATCTGAAAAAAATTTTGTAAAAAGATATTCGGAAGATATTTCTTTGAGTCCTGAAGCGTATTTTACCGTTTTTTCAAAATACCTTGGAATTGATAAAGAAAAAAATGAAAAAATGGATTTTAAACAATATAAAAAACGTTTTAAAAATGGGAAAAAAATTTTAAAAGAGTCAAAGTACTTTTCTGTTGAAAATGTCTGCTTAAGAAATGGTATAGTTGTTGCTTTTTCTGGATTACAAAGAGAAAAACCGGATGATGCAATTGGATTATTATTTATTGATGTTGATAAAAAAATAAAAAGAAATTTTATAGGCATAGATATTTTTGTTGTTTTAGTTTATCCTGACAGAATTGAACCATACGGTTATAATTCTTCCCTGCAAGAATTAAAAGAGGATTGCTCTCCTGTCGGCAGCGGTCTGAAATGTTCTGCTTATTACCTTATGGGGGGCTCTTTTTAACGTAATATTTTTATGTTATAATTTTTCAAAAGGAAGCAAATATGGATTCATGGAATTTACAAAATATAACTTGCACATATAAATATTTGGTTATTACGGCAGTTTGTTTATTATTGTTTTTTAGCATTAGAACAAGTATTGATAATGATGATGAACAGACAGAAAGAAAGATAAATTTAAATAATTTATTTACCGAACAGGCAGTTTTTGCCTTTTTTACTGGTTTTGGCGGAACAGGCTTTCTTGTTTCTAAATTTTTGAAAATTAATGTTTGGTTAACCTTTGTACTTTCTGTTATTGTTGGTTTGGTTTTTATGAGTTTCTATGATGTTTGGATTTTAAAAATTCAAAACAGAAATAAAACAAAAGAAGCTGAATTACTCAAATTAGTAGGCAAAGAAGGAAAAAATAAAAAAGTTTTATATCCTCATTCGGAAGGACAAATTGAATTATTAATTGATGGACAAGTTGTTGTTGTGAATATTCTTAATAATACCGGAGAGGAAATTGCCGAGGAAACACAACTTAAGATTGTTACATTGGAAAAAGGTTGTCTGCTTGTTGAAAAAGTTTAATTAATGATTTTATCTTTAGCATTTAAAACATTATAATCAAATGAAAACATAATATCCACTTTTTCTTCTTTTATTTCCGGAGCAAACGGAGCAAGCGGCAATGATTTTTTTAATGCTTCAATTGCTGCATTATCCGAATCTTTTGAGCCTGAAGATTTTTCAACTCTTATATTCTCTATTTCACCGTTGCGTTTTACGGTAAATAACAAAACTGTTTTTTTACTTGTATCATATTTTGGTGGAGTCCAATTTTTTTTGATTTTAAGCTGCATATCATGCATATAGTTTTTAAAGAAAAGGTCCTTATCTGTTTCGACGTTTTTGTTTGTAGCTGTTTTCAAAATAGTATTTTTTATATTATTGATATTGGAAAGTAATTCACGACTGTCTGATAAACAGCTTACATATATTAAATCTGCAGCCAATAATACACAAAATAAGATTGCTAATTTTTTTAACGGAAATCCATTATTTTCTTCTCTGTTTAAGTTGGGTTCTCTGCATTCTTTGCAAAAATTATCATTTGCCGATATTCTTTTTCCGCATTTTTTGCAATATCCCATATAAAAACCTTTTTAATATTTCATAATTGTTTATTTGAAAAATAAAGCAGTCTTTTTGACTGCTTCAATTTTATTGATATTCTGAAAATTCTTTTGCTGTTTTTTCCCATTCTTCCTGTTTAACAACAAGTGCGTGGTTCCAGAATTTTTCTATTGCGTATGTTTCACGCTCTTCTTTATGTAAAACATGAACGATTACATCACCGTAATCCAATAAATTCCAACGATTTTTAAGGTCATTTTCTTCTCCGATAGGAATTCTGTTAAACCATTTTTTAATTCTGTCTCTGACATATTCTGTTAATGCCTTTACCTGCGTCGGAGTATCTGCGGAGCATATGACAAAATAATCCGCCAAAACCGAAACTTGAGCAATATTCAAAATTGTAATATCTTTACCTAATTTGTCGTCCAAAACTCCTGCAATTGCACAAGCTGTTTTGTATGAAGGGATTTCTTGCATTTTATTTTCCTTATTATTTCTACAAAACAATTGTAGCATAAAAAATTTCTTCCGTACAATTGTTGTATGTTATTTGAACTTGCTATATTATACTTGTTATTCTTGAAATACAAGCTTCTTTGCTTCTTTTCCAATCTCTGAAAGATAGTCTGATAACTTTCATTCCCGAACGTTCCAAAATTAATTGTTTTTTAATTGGAGAAAAGTAAGTTTTGACTTCGTCAGGCATTCCGTCACATTCTACAACAACAGAGTTTCCTGATTTATTGCACACAAGCAAATCACATTTAAAGCCTGCTGTTTCGTATCCACCTTTGACTTTAAATCCCGATTTTTCAAGTTCTTCTGCAACTTCTCTTTCAAAATCGTTATTATAGGTACTTATATAACCATTCGTTTCAATAAGATTTTTTTGTATTTCATAATTTCTTATATGTTCAATATAGTCCCGCATAAGTCCCTGCGGCAATTCCTCAGGATTTTTTGATAAAAACGAAATACATTGTTTTCTTGCTCGTGTTATTGCGACGTTAAACAAATTAGGCTTTTGTAAAAATACAAGACTTTGCGAAAAACTATTGTCCGCAATTGCCCATGACATAATAATAATATCTCTTTCATCACCTTGAAATGTGTGTGCTGTACCCACGTCCACCTGATGTCTTTGTAAAGTTGCATCTGAAAAAGATTTCATAAGTGATTTTTTAATTGCTTCAACTTGGCTTCTGAAAGGAGAAATAATGCCAATTGTTGTAAATTTATATTTTTTATTCTTAGAGGCTTCTGCTTCATCACGAATAATAATTTCGTGCAATTTTTCCATAATTGCTTCTATTTCGGGAATATTTCTCGTCGAGTCGCCGTCAACTTTACCCAAAGGAACTCTGTTAAGTTCAAGAACTTTTACGGAATCATCGTTTCTTGTCATAATCCTAAGACCGCCGCCGTAAAATTCTTTATTACTAAAATCTATAATTGGTGGCAGACATCTGAAATGTTCATCCAATAAGATTGGTGTCATACAGTAGTATCCCGCTAAATCAAACATTGAATTGGTTCTGAATTTCCACATTAATCGATATTTATCGGGAATATCGTATTGACTTAAAAAAGATTGCTCTTTTGCATTTTCCAAAAAAGACAAATGCGGAAGCTGTTTATCATCACCAACGATTACGGCTTTTTTGGCTCTGAATAAAATCGGAATACAGCTTGCAATATCACATTGAGAAGCTTCGTCAATTATTGCAACATCAAAAAGACCCGGTTTCATTGGTAATGAGCCTGAAACTGCATAAGTTGTTACGCATTGGCATGGAAAAGCTTCCAATAACGGTTTAAAATCTTCTTCTTCAAGAAGTCTGTTTTGAAGATTTTTCTTTCTTTCAATAAGAGCTTTAGTGTGAACATATAATCTTTGTCGTTTTATTCTATCGCGTAAAAGACTTTTTAATGCTTCTCGTCTAATATTTTTCAAAATATCAACGGCAAGTCCTTTTTGTTTTTTTTGTAATGTTCTGATTTCGTCCGTTAATTCGGTAATATTGCCGAGTTTATAAATGTCCGCTTCAATTTTCGCGGCTTTTGCGGACAGTTCTCTTCCGACAAGTTCTTTTCTTATTTGTGTAAGGTTTTCCCAATCAGGCTCAAAATCAACTAATTTTAATATCTTTCTCAATTTAAAACAGTCTGTTTTT
Organism: Candidatus Gastranaerophilaceae bacterium; assembly: GCA_051875035.1. GTDB lineage: Bacteria > Cyanobacteriota > Vampirovibrionia > Gastranaerophilales > Gastranaerophilaceae > RUG841. The sequence continues at coordinate 6,578 of JBJEGL010000149.1, forward strand.
AATTTGAATTTGCCGAAAAATGACGGTTTTTCAAGTTTTGTTTCAATTTTTTCAACAAGATTTTTGACTTCGTCTATTTCCGTAATATTTAGTTTTTTTGTAATGAAAACAGGCTTTTCGTCAATAGTTTTTTCTTTTTCGCTGATTATGTCGTGCCACTGTTCTTCAAGCTTAATAATTTCATCACATCTTTTTTTTCTGTCATTTATCTTATTGAAAAGTTCTTTCATATCATCGGCAGAAACAAGCATAGAACTTTCAAATCCCGTATCGAGGTCTATTTTGTTTGAAATAAGATTTTGTAGTTTTGCCGAAAGTTCTTTTTGATAATTCATTTTTCCGGCTCTTATTGCTAAATATGGTGCACCTAAGGTGTTAAGCCTATCTGCAATAACGTCGGTTGCTTTATCCATTCTTGAAGCAACCAAAACTGTCTTACCGTTTGCAACAAGATGAGATACAAGATTTACAATAGTTTGCGACTTACCTGTACCCGGAGGTCCTGCAACTGCAATAAGTGAATTGGTTTCAAGATTTCTTAAAACATCCTCCTGTGAATCACTCAACGGCAGCGGAGTAATAGGATAAAAATCCGAAGAATTTTTGCCTGTATTGTAATATTGTTCGGGAATTTTACTTTTTCCCGATACAAATTCTTCATTTATTATGTTTAGTACGGTTTCTCTGAATATTCCGCTCGGCATTTCTGATATTTGCATAAGCTCATGAAGAACACCTGCCGTAACATCAGGACGTTTTGTCAAAATTAATGCACTTTGATTTGTTATGGAAACTTTATCAATTTTAGTTTTTAACTTTGTTTTATCGGAGTCCTCCTCTTCGGAATTCCCCGTTCCTGTTGAGATACCGGTTGAATCTTCCGTTATATCTTCTTCGTGATTTAATTTTATTTCTATATCCGGAATAAGTGATTTTAGCGTTGTAATAAATATCTGTATACCTTCTTCCGTAAGCGGTAAAGACGGTACAACATCTAAAATGCCTTCAAGCATTTGTTCCGTTTCTTCTTCATCATCGCTTTTTGCCATTAATGCGGTTAATGCACCTGTGTTTACGGAAAGAACTTCGTCTTGCAATGTACATTTGATATTTATACCTTCACGTTCAAGTTTACAGGGCATATAAAGTAATGGTGTCAAAAACTCATTGTACTTGCGGCTTTTATTATTTTTGCCGCATAAAAACAAATACCCGTAAATAAGGTATTTATCCTTTTGACCGTTTTCGGATTGAATCATAAGTTCGGTGATGTTCGGATTTGCACCGTCAAGAAACAACGGTTCGCCAAAATTTACCAATAATTTATTTGATATCGGTTTGGCAGATGTTTTTTTTGTTTTTGCGTCATTATCTTTTGCTAAATGGTTTTCATTCAAAAAAATCCATTTATTGTCTTTATCTTGACGTAAATTCCTGAATGTAGAACTTTTTACTTCTTCTCTTACGCAGTCGTGAAGATATAAACTTAAACGTCTGATAAAACTGTTATGAAATGCAGAATTTAATATTTTTGTTGCTTCTTGAAGCATGATACGGTTATCCTCAAATTATTTTACGGGCAAGATTATACCCATAATGATTTTAATGCACTCTTGAGGGTACATAAATCAAACGAAAAAATGATTTTATTCAAAACTCCGATATATCCCGCATGATTGAAGTGTTCTTCAAAACATTTTTTATTTTGTGTTACAAAATTCCACATAACAGTACGGATTAACAGGTTATTTCTTATGTAATTTTTCTGTGTACCTTCTTTTAAATATTTTTCACTGCCCATGAGTTTATTTGCTTTGGAAAAATTGTCATCATGACGTCTGTATGCGTATAATGGTGCGTCAATTAACGCACTTGAACCGATAAGATGTGCAAAAGAAAATATAAATTTATCAGCAGTTATTTTTATTTTTGACGGTTCTTGTAAACATAAAAGCATTTCGCATACGGATTTTCTAAGTACGGCGGATGTTGAAGGCGACCAATGCCAGGTGGCAAAAGAATATTTTTTATTGCTTAAAAATTTAACCTCAAAATCTTTGCTCTCAAAATCTCCAGAGAACATATCAGGCGTAAATTTGACATTTTGAGAAAAATCACAAGGTTTTAAAAAAGGACAATCAGAGGACATAAATGAATGAATAGTTCCTCTTTCATCAATTTCTATTTGTCTTGCACTTGTTAATGCTGCTGTTGTTGATAAATGAGTTTTGATATGTGCTGCTGCAAAGTCGGAAAATAAAACATCATCACCATCCGTTAATGTTACAAACTCTCCTTCTGCAACCTTTATCCCTTCGATAAAGGTTGCAAGTTGTCCTTTATTTGTTTCGTTTTTGATGATTTTAAAAGGAATGTCGGGTACTGAGTCTTTAAATTTTTCAATAATTTCAAGGCTGTTGTCCGTAGAACAATCATCAACGACAATTAATTCTTTATTTAAATAAGTCTGTTCTGTTATGCTCAAAAGGCACTCTTGTATAAAAGGCTCTTTGTTGTAACAAGTTACAATAAATGAAATTTTCGGTGCTTTAAAATCAATAGCCAATATTAATACCCCATTTGATTTATAAGAAGTATACCATAAAAACATTGCTATTAATCTAATAATTCGTGTGCTGTTATTTTTAATACTTTAATTAGTTTTACTAAATGAGATAGTTTCATTCCGACAGCATCTCCTTTTTCAATCTTTTGTAAATAAGATGTAAACCAATTTTTTTAGTAAAAATTTCTTTTTTTATTCTCCATACTAACATTTCCGTTACATTTTATTAATTATTATGTTCTATAAATAAAATTTTTATTCTATTTATAGAATAGATAATAATATTATAATTAACACATTTGTCAACACCTTTTAAAAAATAATTTTATTAAAAATATCCTTAAAAAGTTTGTTATTATTGA
>JBJEGL010000150.1:0-2522 GCA_051875035.1 Candidatus Gastranaerophilaceae bacterium
CTAATTGTTCATACTGAATTTCGGTTTGCTTTACCGTTTCCAGTGAATGTCCCAACAAATCAAGATGATGATGCGAGTTTGGCGGTATCTTTTTTACTTCTTCAATAACAGGTAAGATTTCGCATAAAAGACCGCAATTATCCATTTGTTTGAGTCCAAGTTCGGAATACTTTGCGTCAAATAATTTCATCAATTCTGTATTTATACGCTCTTTTGCAGCTCTGTTAATTAATTTCGTGTTATTTTTTATAAAACTAATTATTTCAGGAGCAATGTCAAAACCGTATTTTGCACTAAACCTAAATACTCTAAGCATTCTGAGCGGGTCATTCGTAAAATTATTCAAGCTGTATGTTCTCAAAACTTTATTTTCAAAATCTTTTATTGCATTGCATTTATCAATGACTTGTTCGTTTTTTAGGTCATAAACTAAAGCATTAATTGTTAAATCACGTCTTTGAATATCGGAGTCCAAATCATCATTTAACATTGCCGAAATGTCAAAATAATTGAGTTTATCTGGCATTACCACTCTATATATCTTGTTTTCTTCATCTAAAGGTACAAAATGACCGTTTGTATCTTCTGAAATTTTTAATGCTATTTCTTTTGCAACATCGGATTTTGCAATCAAATCACGGTCACAGGAAATATTTCCGCTCATTAAATCACGTAAATATCCTCCGACTAAATAACAATCATATCCTTGTATGCTTTTCCGTATTTTTGTTAATAATTCATCTTTTAAAACAGCTTCTTTAATCATACGATACCTCTTGAATTATCCCGAAAATAGCCGCAGTTAATGCTGTATCTGCTCTTAATATAAGTTTTCCGAGAGAAATTTCCGGAAGTTTATATTGTTCAAAAAGTTCAAATTCCCGCTGAGAAAAACCACCTTCACAACCAATTATTGCAAGGATTTTATCATCTTTTTTATATTTGTTTTGAGCAAAATATTTTTTTATTCCAAAGTCTTTAGCTCTCTCCGAAAAAACAAGAATTTTATCATAGTTATTCAATTCGTTTTTAATAAAACTATCCAGTTTTTGCATTGGCATAACTTTCGGAAAATCTGCCCGTTCACATTGTTTCACCGATTCATCCGCAATTTTTTGAAATTTTTCTTCTTTTGCTTTAATAATACTTTCTTTGACGGCACAATTGTCGCAAGAAAGCGGGATGATTGTTTTTACCCCTAATTCTGTTGCTTTTTGTATTGCGGAAAAATCCGCATCAGGCTTTAATACACATCTTGCAACTGTAATATTATAATCGGGCAGTCTAAAAGACGGATATTTATCTGTGATTTCCGCTTTTAATAATTTCTTTTCAATAACTGAAATTTCAGTTTTATATTGAATTTTATTTTCATCAATAAATAATACTGTTTCACCGATTTTGACACGTCTTGAATTGACAAGATGATTTAACAATTCTTTGTTGGTGACACAAATAGTGTTTTCCGTTATATCTGAATTCTTTATAAAAAAGTGTGGCATAAATAAATTATACAATAAGTTTTAGATTTTTGCTGCTTTTAAAAAAGCGATAGTCCTTTATGCTTCTTTGCGAGAGATAATGTGTTTTCAACAAGCATTGCAACGGTCATAGGTCCTACACCTCCGGGGACGGGGGTAATAAGTTTTGCTTTCGGTGCAGCTGTTTCAAAATCAATATCTCCAGAGATTTTACCTTCAACACGGGATATACCGACATCAATCAATATGACTCCGTTTTTAACCATTTCTCCCGTAAGCATTTTTGGCTTACCTGCCGCAACAACTATTAAATCTGCATCTTTTGTATATTTTTCAATATTTTTACTTTTTGAATGCAGCGTAGTAACTGTTGCATTTTTTTGTAATAAAAGCTGAGCAATCGGTTTGCCAACAAGATTTGAACGACCTATTACAACAGCATTCATTCCCGATACATCAACATTATATTCGTCTAAAAGTCTTATAATGCCTTTGGGTGTACATGCAACAGATGGTGTTATTTGCCCCGTAAACATTTTTCCTGCATTTACATAATGCAGTCCGTCCGCATCTTTGTCGGGGGAAATTTTATTCAATATTTTTTCTGTATCTAAATGTTTAGGGATAGGAAGTTGAACAAGGATTGCATCGACGGAATTATCATTATTCAGATCTTCAATTTTGTTGATAAAAGTATTTTCGTCTACATTTGCATCAAATTCTATTGTTAAAGATTTTATGCCTGTTTTGTCACATGCACGTTGTTTATTTCTAACGTATATTTTCCCTGCTTCGTTGTCTTTTGTGATAATTACCGCAAGACAAGGTGAAAGCTGTTTTTTTTCAATTTCTGACTTAATTTCTTTATATATTTTTTCAGATAATGCCTTACCGTCAGCTATAATTGTCATGTTAAATCACTCCTCGGAATATTTAATCTGAAATAAAATTCATTAATTGCATTTTTAACTTTTTCAGAAGATTTTTCTTCTGCACCTTCTGTAAGATTTTTATCAAACGGAATAACTCCGAGAACGGAAA
>JBJEGL010000151.1:0-9337 GCA_051875035.1 Candidatus Gastranaerophilaceae bacterium
CAACGACCTTCGGGTTATGAGCCCGACGAGCTACCAGACTGCTCCATCCCGCGATCTATCTATAATTTTAAATATTACCTAACATTTACATTATGCTACGTAAAAATAAAAAATCAAGTATATTTTAACTATTTTTATTTTATGCACTTATATTGTTTGAAGAAACTCTTTTATAATATGTGAAGTTATTTTGGCCGTTTTATTTTCAAAGTCACTTTGTGATTCTGTTGCTGTTCCGTCTGCCAAATCAGAAATTGCCCTTACTACAACAAAAGGTATTTCATTCATATATGCTGCCTGTGCAACAGATGCTCCTTCCATTTCTACGGCAATTGCATTAAAAAGTTCTTTAATTTCAACTTTTCTATCTATGTTTCCAACAAAAATATCTCCCGAAGCTATTCTTCCTTTATGTATATTTTGAGAAGATATGACACTTGTCGCTGACTTCTCAAATATTTTAATTAATTTTTCATCAGAAGAAAAAATAGTCGGTTTATTAGGGTTGTTACCTGTACACATATAACCTTTTGCATATCCGAGAACAGATACATCAAAATCATGGTGAACTAAATCAGCTGCAATAACAACATCTCCAACTGAAAGATTATCGCATATTCCTCCTGCAACTCCCGTATTTATAATATAATCAGGAGAAAATTTATCCACAAGAAACTGTGTACAGCATGCAGCATTTGTTTTACCAACACCGCATTTTGCTATTATAACTTTATGATTATTGATTTCACCTTCTACAATATAAAACTTTCCCGCCTGAACTCTTTTTGATTTCTCAAGAAAATTCTCAAGCAATTCAATTTCACAATCCATTGCACCTATAATTCCAATAACCTTATTCTGCATATGTCATTTTCTCCACATTCCAATCTTTCAAAACTTCAAGCATGTATTTTGCTGTTTCTTTAGCACCTAAAAGATTGTGTTCTTTATAATTTCCACATTCTTGAGGTTTTGTTCCGGGAATTTCTCCCTCAAAATTTGCAATAAAATTAAGACATTCTATCACCAAATTAAGTACCTCTATATGACTCATTGTTTCTCTTGTTAAAAAGTAAAACCCTGTTCTGCACCCCATAGGACCTACATATACAATCGAGCCGGAAAATTTTGTATTTCTCACATACGTTGCAAATAAATGTTCAAATGTATGCATCGTTCCGTTAGATAAATAGTCATTTTCAGGATTATTTGGTTTTTTCATTCTTATATCATAAGTAACTACATCTCCATCTATTCTTGAGATATACATTCCTTTTTCTAAAATATTGTGATTAACGCTAAAACTTGCAATTCTTTTCATTTCTATCTTTCCATTTTCTATTTACAATTTATAATATTATATTTTAAATCTAACAGCATAATATTTTTTGTTTGACTTTTGCAACTGCTAAATTCAAAAATTTGTGAGCAAGAGAAGTGTTGTTTTCCTGAGGATTTCTATAAACAACTTTTGCTGCTGACTCTACATCATACCAATCAGCATAATCAACTTCTTGTGATATTTGAATTTTTTCATTTTTTGCTACAACAATAAAATTACAAATCAAACTTTCTGACTTTGCAAAATATTCCGACTGATTATAATAAAAACTTTCCACATCAAGATTAGTTTCTTCTTTTATTTCCCTAACTAAAGCGTGTTCTAAAGTTTCCTCTGCCGAAACATACCCCGCAACCAATATATTTTTCCTATTTCCATACTGTTGAATTAACAAAATTTTTGTCAACTCGGGATTAAAAATAACTGCACTAACAGCAATGTTCATTCTTTTAAACTTAAATTCCGAACATTTTGGACAAAACGGAACTACTCCGTCACTTATCCCAAAATTTATACAATCTTTATATATTAACTCAGTACCGCACTCCGAACAATACATAATTGCAAAATTCCTTTAGCCTACAATTGTAATTATATTATAAACTGTTTAAAACATCTTCATTTGAAAAGTTCAAACAATATTTTTCATCACAACTTTCTGCTCTTTTATCCCAAAGGCAGGGTCGACAATCACAATTTACCTTAATCACCGTTACATTATCTTTTATCGGAACAAGTTTTTTCTCATCTGTCGGACCAAAAAACGCAATCGTTTTAGCATTAACTGCAATTGCAAGATGCATCGGTGCAGAGTCGCAGCAAACAACTGCCTTAGCACCAGCAAATAATGAAGCAAGCTCTTTCAAATTTTTCGTTTTTCCGTAAAAATTGTAAAAATTAGAACAGCCAAAATCTTTTAAATCATCTAAAATTGCTGAAATACATTCATCATCATCAGGTCCGCCGACAAGAGCAACCGTCTCTCCTTTATTTAAAAGCATTTTAACAAGTTCTGCCCACTTATCGTAGCTATAACTTTTAATAATATTTTTCTTAATGCTCATTTTACTTACACCCGGATGAACAACAACCATATTTTTTGTCAATTCCGAAGCTTCAACAGTTATTTGAGGATTATTATATGAGCATCCTGTGTAATCCCTAACAAGGTCATGATACATTACTCCTGCAAATTGCCGCTTATTTAATTCAATAGCCTTTGTTAAAAATTTGGAAGTAATACCTCCGCAATTATAGCCAATTCTCGTTTTTATTCCTGTTAAAAACAACAAAATCGGAATGAATTTATTTGCTCCTGAAGAAATTATGACATCATATTTTCCGAAAAAAGCTTTAAATACAAATTTTATTAACTCAAAATACTTATTTTTAGACTTTATATCGACTAATAACACATCATCTATCTCCGATGCTAAATCTTTTATACGCTTGCTTCGCGGTTCAAGACATAATGTTAAAGCGGCATTTGGAAATCTTTCTTTTATACTCTTTATAACAGGTAAAAAAAGTATCTCATCACCAATGCCGCCAAAATTTACTAATAATATTCTGTTAACCATTTTCATACTCTAAAAAGGTCTTGTTTGATTAAGTTTGTTCCTGAGTTCCCTAAATCTTGCAATGTCTTCTTGTGTTTTGCCTGATTCTTTGAACACAACTTGACTTGAAGGATGTATCATAAGAATATAATCAATATGAATTTCTATGAAATTGTACTTTCTCGGCGGAGCTGAAGTCGTTCTCGATAATATTTCCGCATTTGTAACAGCAAGAAATCTTTTTTCTCTGTCATTTAAAAGGTCAGTAAGCTCACGATTTGTATTTGTATATTTTGAAACGTGAACTGTACCTTTTATATCGTGGTCAACTGTTAAAATACATACCTCTATAGGAACTGTATCTGATGCTTGCTTTGCCATATTTATTCCTTATTTGTCTCAATGTTCATTATATTACAAATTATATTTTCAATCCTGTGTTATTTTTATTAATAGTATATTTTATAACAGCAGCTTTTCCTTCCGGTAAAGAAACTGATAATTTACCATTTTTAATTGTAACATCCTGTACATCTGTTAAAATCTTGTAATTAGCAAGTTTGTCTTTGTTTTTTACACACACAGAAGCATTTACTGCTGATTTTTGATTTGCATTTACAATTACAATAATACCTTCGTTTTCATATTGTCTTTCATAAGCAAAGACTTTTTTATCGGATGTTTTCAAAAACTTCATTGAACCTTTGGTAACTATATTGCCAAGTTTTTCTCTTAAAGCAATTGTATCTTTAAGCATTGCCTTAGCTTTCATATCATTTCCACCGGGCTTTCTTGAATAATTGAAAATATCCAATTGATAGGGATGAACAGAATATGTTAAATTATCAGTATAAGTAGTCTTCGCATCGTCATTTGCATAAGAATAATCGTACTTGTCACCTGTTGCAAAACCATCAACAAAATACGGATTAACAGGTAATGTGGCATTCATATACATGATTGCCTGAGGATAATTCTTTGAAGGAATATGTCGTTTTTTAAACTTTGGATAAGCAGCTTGCTTTCTATTTTTAACAATATTATCATATCCAATATATGTACTGTTATCCTTAAATTTTTTCTTCTTTTTTATTACGTTAGGACTATAGCCAAGATAAGCACTCTTTAAATCATGGGTATCGAAACATCCTATTAAAGCCTTTGTTTTACCTTGCTTTGCAAGTCCATTTATGTGCTCAAATACTTTTTCAAAATCTTTTGAAGATTTGAAATTCAAGAAATTTAAACAACTGCCATAATAAGCATCAAAACCTGCATCCAAAAGTTGTTTATGGTTTATAGTCGGAGAAGGAACCTTCGGCGGTGCCCATGCTTCTGCTGATTCGGCAAGGAACATAAATTGAGGATCTTTATTTCTTGCGTAATGTATAATTTCCGACCAAAAACTTTGCGGCTTAAGCGGTGCTACATCTGCTCGAACACCATCTGCTCCAATTTCAAGAAGCATATCAATAAATTTCTTATGCTCTTGTAATACAGGCTTATATAATGAACCATCTTCATTTACAATTTTCATAAGTCTGACATCAGTCCATGTTGATGGAACAATATAAGCTCCTTTTGGGTCAGTAAGCAATAAATCCGGTCTTGTCAGTGCCATATCCGGAGAAACACATGCAGGAAGATCAATAAAAACCCTAATTCCTCGTTTATGAGCCTCGTCAATAAATTTTTTAGCTTGTTGTTTTGCTGTTAATGTTGATGTTTTATCTGTAATATTGGGATCAATTGCATCTAATTTTGCCATAGCATACAAAGAACCGGCTGTTCCTAAAGCATCATTTTTTCCTACAGGAGTTATCGGCATCACATGAATGGCATTTACCCCAAGTTCTTTAAACTCATCAAGTCTGTCAATTGCAGATAAAAAATTACCGATTTTTTCACCTTTTTCAGGTTCTATAATTTCATTACCGTTTAAATCAATTGCTGAAAAACTACGCATGTTAATCTGAAAAATTACTGCCTCATTATTAAGAAACATGCTTCTTAAATCATTTTTTACATAATCACGTGCATAAGCACCGTTAGCCATTAATGCAGCGGCTACTACTGTTGATAATAATTTCTTTTTCATAATAAAAATATTATAACAAAAAATCTGCACATTGAATAGTTTTTATCATATAATTTTAATATAAATAATTAAAAGAGGTTCAGATGAAAACAAAATTACAACAATTATTCATTACAATTTCGGAAGAAATTGCACAATCTAAAACAGTTTCGGAACTTGAAGAAGTAAAAAATGTTCACATGTCTCGAAAAAGCGAACTTAATAATATAAAGAAAAATCTTAAAGATTTATCTGTTGAGGATAAGAAAATTATCGGAGCTTTAACAAACAAAATATCTTCTGATTTGCAAAATCTTTTAAATGAAAAGTTTGACGAATTAAAAACTATTGAAAGAAACGAAAAGCTAAAATCTGAAATTATTGATATTACTTTGCCGGGAGATTATATTCCTTTCGGAAAAGTTCACCCGATAACAAAAGCAATCAACGAAATTACCGAAATATTTCAGGGAATGGGCTTTTCTATAGTTTCGCCCGAAAATTCTCCCGAAGTTGAAACAGAATACATAAATTTTGATATGCTGAATTTTCCTAAAGACCATCCCGCAAGAGATATGCAAGATACATACTATTGTGAAAATGCAGAAAACACTATCTTAAGAAGTCAAACCTCTGGTGCTCAAATAAGAGAAATGTTAACACATAAGCCCCCTATAAGAGTTATATCTCCCGGCAGAGTATTCAGATGTGAATCTGTTAGTGCAAGAAAACACAATCAGTTTCACCAGATTGAAGGTCTATTAATTGATAAAAATGTTACTTTTGCCGATTTAAAAGGTATTTTAAATGAGTTTATTAAAATATATTTTGGCGGTGAAAGAAAAACAAGATTAAGAAACAGCTTCTTCCCATTTACCGAACCAAGCTGTGAAGTCGATGTTCAGTGTATTATGTGTAACGGAAAAGGCTGCAGAACTTGTTCCGGTTCAGGTTGGCTTGAAATTTTAGGTGCGGGCATGGTTGACGTTAATGTTTTAAAAAATGTTGGCATCGACCCTGAAGAATATTCCGGATTTGCATTCGGTATGGGGGTTGAACGTATGACAATGCTTAAATATGCAATTGATGATATTCGTTTATTCTTCAATAATGACATGCGTTTTCTTTCTCAATTCAAAGGAAAATAAAATGCTTACAAAAAGAGTTATTCCTTGTCTTGATGTAAAAAACGGTGAAACTGTAAAAGGTATAAATTTTCAAAACCTAAAATATGCAGGTAACCCGATTGAACTTGCGGCAAAATATTCCGATGACGGTGCTGATGAACTTGTCTTTTTAGATATTACAGCAACAAATGAGAACAGAAAAACTACCGTCAACATGGTTGAAAAAGTTGCAAAATCAGTCTTCATTCCTTTTACTGTCGGAGGCGGTATAAAGACAATTGAAGAAATGAATATTCTTTTGCAGGCAGGTGCAGATAAAGTAGCAATTAATTCAGCTGCTGTTAAAAATCCAGAGTTAGTTGAAAAAGCATCAAAATATTTTGGTTCTCAATGTATCGTCGCAGCAATTGATGCAAAATACACAGATAATGACTATTATGTTTTTATAAATGCCGGCAAAAAAAACACAGGAATAAAACTCGTTGATTGGGTAAAAACAGTTGAAAAGCTTGGGGCGGGAGAAATATTATTAACATCAATGGATGCTGACGGAACGCAAAACGGTTTTGATATTAATATGCTGAAAACTGTTAATAAAAATTTAAGCATACCCGTAATTGCATCCGGCGGTGCAGGTGCTGATTCAAAACATTTTAAAGATGTTTTCGAGTGTGCTGATGCTGCTCTTGCTGCTTCTATTTTTCATTATGGAACATTGCCAATAAAAAAATTAAAAGAAGAATTACGAAAATATAATATACCGATAAGGAGATAATATGAGCGAAAATGTTGCTTTCGACCCTGGATTGGGAAAACTTGCTACTGATTTATACACAGAAGTTTATATATTGGAAAATGATTTAGCAAATATGCCCCAATTACCAAGAAGAATCAGATATTTCAGAATATCATACAAACGAATTGTTAAAGCACTTTTAAATAATATAGCTTTTTATAAAGGGTGTCTTGCTTGGGCATATTATATTGTAAATCAGTTTCCGAATAGTTATCTTACAGGAAATCCGTTTACATCTTTGTCAGAAGAACAAAGAGCTCAGTATGCACCTACTGAATTAGTCGATTTTTGCATAGAATATCTCCCTAAATTTTATTCTGATTTAAAATATTATAATGTAAAAAATGTAATTTTACCTGAAGATACTGAATATATTTTAAATACATACAGAAAATTTGTGGTAATAAATGAAGGTTTTATAAATGCACATAAAACTTCTGATATCCAACTTCCTGAAGGATTAAGTTTTAGCAAATCTTTTGATGAAATAAAAAATGAAATTATAACTGCAATTGACAAGCAAGATATTAGTAATCTAATTAACATTTAAATTCCGTATTACAGTTGAAATTTCAATATATTTTGTTTAAAATATATTAACTAAAGGATAAAACATGACTAACTTGAATTTAGATGAATTTGCAAAAGTATGTTTGATTAACAGAACAGAAAACGCCACTGAAATTAACAAATTAATTGATAATTTGGAAAATTCATTGCCTACAGAGGATTTTGTTCAAGTTATTAATTATTTTTTTGAAATTAGCAATAATTATAATGTTATTTTGCATTTACTGAAAATAATGAATAAATATAAATCAAAATTGTTTGTATCAACTTTGGTTGATGCATTAATTTTAAAGGAAAATTACAGAATTAAAATTCAAGAGCCGGAAATACAGACGCAAATAAGAGTACAAGTTGCAAAAGTTTTGGCAAATATAAAAGATAATTCTGCTGTTAATCCGATTTTATATTGTCTAAATAACAAAGATGAAAATTATAAACTCAGACTAAGCTGTGCAGAAGCACTCGGAAAAATCGGTGACAATTATGCAATAAAACCTCTTTCAGAAATTTTAAGAGACGATAACGAACGTTCTGTATATTTAAAAGAATCTGCTGCGTTTGCACTCGGAATGATTGGTGATACAAATGCGGTTGAACCATTAGTAAATATATTGGAATCTAAAAAAAGCATTATGGATAAATTTTCTTATTTAAAAGAAAGAGTTATTGAAGCTTTATCTAAGTTAGACGTTAAAAGCGAACGAGTTTTTAAAGCATTGAAAAATTCTTTGAACGACTCATCTCTTCAAGTAAGGATAAATGCAATTGAGGCTCTTTCTAATCTTGATGATGAAAGAGTTACGGAAACACTTTATTCCTGCTTAACTGACAGTTCATCTGTAATTGTCAGGAACGCAATTATTGCATTATTTAATGTTAATGGTGAAGAAATTTTATATAAAATTTTAAATGATTATTCTCTACCTGAACAAACAATAAAACTTGTCCGAGAAGTTGTTAAAGAAGTAGAATGTATAGACGACGAAGAAGAACATAAAGAAGAAAATTAAAATACTGAATAATTCGGATGATTTTTAAAAACAAAAACCGTTTTATAATAAAAAAAACGGAGTTGTCTATGGTAAAATTCGGAACAGAATCTAAAATACCTAAGCGAAGAAACAGAATTAAGCTGCTTTTGCTTTTTTCATTTACATTTGCGGCAACTTTATTTCTTCTTACAACAATTATTCGTAACTATTCTCCACCGATAGATGTAAATATCGGAAATGAAGAAATAGTAAGTATTGAACTTACCGATGATATTGAAGACTTTGATGACTTTGAGGAAGGAGAAGTTGATTCACGGTTAAAATGGATACAGTACGAAGATAATAATCCTGGTGTTAATTCTATAGATAATCCTATTGAAAATGTTGCAGATATCAATAAAACTAAAGAAATTAAAAAGAAAAACACTACTCCGGCAACATATAAAAGAAAACACAATATACAAAACAGAGTTACCTCTACTGAAAAATTGAATCGTCCTAAATATATAACTGCGACAAATGTTTCTTTGGCTCCATCAATAGCAGAACCAACAGATATTACAAAATCAACAAAAGTAAACACTGTCAATTCAAAAGTATATGTAGGATATTATCCAACAAAGAAACACGCAATAAATGCACTAAATTATATAAATGCAGCTGTCCCCGGATTTAATCCTTATATTAAGACAATGAACGAGCAATATGTAATACAAGTAGGTTCGTTTACGGATAAAACAAAAGCTATGAACTTAAAGCACGAACTTTTAAGAAAAGGATTTCCTGCAAAATTAACTATAGAATAAAATTTGATATACAAAAAATCGTATATTATTCGGACTGGATTGCTCAGTATTGTAAAGTAATGTTAAGA
>JBJEGL010000152.1:0-9335 GCA_051875035.1 Candidatus Gastranaerophilaceae bacterium
GCTGTTGTCCCGAATTTACTAATTTTTATACTTTAGGGAATATTTTTGAACAATCTTTTGAAGAAATTTGGTTTGGAAAAAAGCTAAATAAATTACGAAGTAATATTCTGGAGGGTGATTACAGTATTTGTAACAGAGATTTATGTAATGGGTTGGATGAGACACAATTTATAAAAACAAATACCCCTCCCCCCCGTTTTTTGCATAATTTAAAATTTCCTGAAAATATTTCATTAAGTCTTGATTCGATTTGCAATGTAGAATGTATAATGTGCAGAGACTGGAATCTGCCTTTAGATAAAAATGAAAGAGCAAGATTATATAACAAAATAGATGACTTGGTTTATATGATGAAAGATGTTGCATCTGCAGAGGGTGTTGTCACTGTTGATGGATGTGGAGAAGTTTTTGCGAGTCGTTTTTATAAAGATTTTATCCCAATAATTGTTGATAAATATCCTAATATTCAGTTTGATATTTTTACAAATGGTCTTTTTTGTAATGAAGAAAAAATTGAAGAATATAAATTGACGGGAAGAATTCGTAATATAACTGTTTCTTTACATGCTATGACTGAAAAAACATACAATAAAGTTGTTAAAAAAAGTAATTTTAATACAGTTATGAAAAATGTTGAGTACCTTATATCACTAAGAAATAGGAAAATTATTGAAGAAGTATTTTTAACTTTTGTAGTTTGTTCATATAATTACAAAGATTTACCAAAATTTGTCGAGTATTCAAATGAAAAAAATGTTAAAGTCAATATTTGGCCAATAAGACCCTATAATGATTGTAAGGTTTGTAATCATATTGAAGATTATGATGTTACAAAAAATACACATCCTCTTTATCAAGATTTTAAAAATACATTAAAAGATATACAATTAAAATGGCAGTTGGCATTGGTTAATGACCAAATTATGAATTTACTGGAAGAATGATATAGAAAATAAAATGGTAATATTATGAAAAAACAAATCTGTAAATATCCTTTTACATATGTAGAAATGAATCAAGACGGTAATGTTTCTTGTTGCTGTTCTGCTTATACCAATGAGTTTTTTTTCGGCAATATATATAAGAAATCATTTGAAGATATATGGAATGGAGATATTGCCCAGAAATTCAGACAGGATATAATGGACGGTAAATATTCACATTGTAACTTTGATATGTGTTTGGGCATAGATGATAATCATGATATGGATTATGAAAAAGCATCCGTAATAGCCGAATATCCTAAAATTGTTAATTTTAGTCTTGATAATACTTGTAATTGCAGATGTATAATGTGTCGTGATAAATTTAAAAAATTATCACCACAGAAAGCTGAATTGCTTGATTCTATGATAGATACACATTTTCTTCCAATGCTTAAAAATGCGGAATTATTCCAACTTAACGGTGAAGGAGAGATGTTTGCAAGTGAATTTTGCAAAAAATTGATAAAAGTTGCAGCTGAAAAATATCCCAATTTAAAATTTGAAATTATTACAAATGGAACTCTTTGTAATAAAGAAAATCTTGAAAGCCTTGGAATAACAGACAGAATTATCAGAATAACGGTTTCTATGCATGCTGCAACAAAAGAAACTTATGAAAAAGTTGTAAGAGGTGCAACTTTTGAAAAAACAATGGCTAATATCAGATATTTAAATGACTTATTTAAATCAGGACAAATTGAAGATTTATCTTTAGCTTATGTTATAAGTCCTGTTAATTTTAGAGAATTGCCTGATTTTGTTAAGTTGTTAAATGAATTAGAAATTGTTGGTCAACTTTTGGAATTTAGAGATTGGGGAGAAGCTTCTGAAATGAATATCAATTTCTATGAAAATGATATTTTAAGAAAAGACCATCCTAATCACCAAGAAATGGTTAAAATTCTTCAAGACCCTATTTTTGATTCTGAATATTGTTTAATGAACGATGTTATCAGAAATGTCCAAAGAGAAGGTCAAAAAGAAAAAAATTAATTTTAGAAAATAAATTTCTTTATTAATGCAAGAACAATATATTCCCATTCCTTGGCAAAAAGCTGTTAATCAACTTCTTGCGGATGAAAAACCCATTTCTTATGTTTGCATAAGTCTTGATATATCCAACATTCTGTACAGGGAATATCTTTTGCTGCAGGGGCTCTGTTCATAAGCATATTTTTTGCATATACAAGCTTGGGGTTATTAAGCGCATTTAGATACCCCCCCCCCCCGTCAAACACGTTGCCACCAAAATCATCCCAATATAATGCACAGCAGCCTAAAACTCTGCCGTCCCAATTTATTTGGGGTTGGTCCCACATATATTGGCAATCGAACCAGTCAATATTGCCCTGTTCAAATTCTTCTATTTGTTGTTCAAAATCATCCCGTTTCCAAGTCGTACCGGTTGCTTCGTCAGCTGCTTGCTGATTTTTGACGGGAGAAAATTCATCATCCCAGGCACGTTCAAAAACTATTCCAATGCCCATATCTTCCGCCATTTGTTTAGCTTTTTCTATTTCGTGTTCATTATGACCAAAGATAATAAATTTCCATTCAATATAAGGGCATTCTTTTTTATATTTTTTTTGATATTTTTGTATTTTTTTTATATTGGAAATTACCGTATTGAAATTACCGTTTACTCTGTATTTTTTGTACGTACGCTGTGAAGCTCCGTCTATTGAAACAGTTATGGAATCAAAATCGTATTTTACAAGTGCTTCCGCCTGTTCTTCCGTAAGGTTGTTTAAATTAACACCGTTTCTTGCTGTAAGAACAATACCTTTTTTATGAGCATATTTTATAATTTTAACTAAATCAGGATTTAAGAAAATTTCACCACTGTTAGAGAGTTCTATTTCTTCAAATTCATTATTATCAACTAACTTTTTAAAATTTGAAAATTTTAAAAAACCACGTTTGCAACCATTTGCATTAACTTTTTCTGAATTTTTCACCATATAGCAATCGGGGCATTTTAACTGGCAAACAGTAGATGCATCGAGTCTTATTTTTTTAGGTAAATCTCCTTTGGATTTATACTCCAATTTTTTATGCTCTTCTGTTAATTGAAAATGTTGAACAGTTTGTTTTTTTCTGGTTAATTTTTCACCTTCGCATTTTACGACGCTGTTCATATAGCAATTTTTTTTGAAAATCGGATCTCTGACAGTTTTTAAAAATTCTATGTGTTCAGGGTGCTTTTTATCCCAAACCGCAATTTCCTCAAAGCTTTTATCCAGTTCAACATATCCGCCGCAAGGTCTGTATTCCCAAAAACTTGTTTCTACACCGATATCATTTGCCCATTCTTGAAATAATTTCATTTCTTTGTAATTTATGGACATAACAACGAAATTTATACGCATGAAATCCATTTCGCCGTTTCTGTATTTTGAGGCAAGCCATTCAACATTTTGCTTGACCTTTTTAAAATTGCCGTTTCTTACAATTTTATTATAAGTTTCTTCTGTTGCTGCGTGAATTGATATATCAACTTCGTTAAGTCTGTTTTCTATACCTAATTTGTCTAAATGTTTTTTATCAAACAAAATACCGTTAGAAGAAACATTAAATTTTATGTCGGGGTAATATTCCGCAACACGTTTAATTAATCTTTCCGTAACGGGACTGCAAAAAATTTCGCCAACACCTGAGGTATAGAATATTTTTGCATCTTTAAGCATTGGAAGTACAATTGTTTCTACATTATCATCCCAATTTTTAATAAATTTTTTATCGGTATGATTGTATTGGTCTCGGCAAATAATACATTTTACATTACAATAGTAATCCGGATTAATTTCAAGAATTTCCGGATATTTTGGCATTTCCATACTAAATCTGTGTAATTCATCGTACCATCTCGGTTCACCGCATTGTTCAGGCTGACAGTGACAATAGTCTCTGTCAAGAATGGAGCGTCTGAATTCTTTTGCTTTTTCACCGTTCCAAATTTCTTCAAAACTTTGTTCAAAAATATTACCGATAATATAATTAAATCCAAGTGCATAATGACAAGGGTAGACATCTCCTGTGGGATGTATTTCAACAAATTCAAAAGGCAAAGGGCAAATAAAATTATTTTTAATTTTCTTTTTTTTTGCTTCTTCAAATCCCATAAAAATACTCCCGAAAATATCTCTTAAAAGTTTATCATTTCGTTTATTTTTTGTCAAATAAGCTTGATATTATTGACTTTATATGTAATAGTTTATATAATCATTTTATTATTTTCGGGAAGTTATTATGAAAAAACACAAACAAATATGTTTACATCCTTTTCGTTCAATAGAAGTTTATGACAATGGAGAAACTTCTTGCTGCTGGTGTCCTTATTTAGTTAATAAGTACAGTTATGGCAATATTTTTGAACAAAGCTTTGAAGAAATTTGGAATGGCGAAAAAGCAAAGGCATTCAGACAGGATGTTTTAGACGGTAAGTATACTTGGTGTGATTTAACAATGTGTGCAACAGACGGTTCACTGTCTTATTACACGGAAAATCCTGATGAAGTCAGTATTGAATCGCCTTATCCTTTGACGGTTAATTTTGCACTTGACCATTCTTGTAATTTGAAATGTATAATGTGCAGGGATAAAATTGATTGCAACAAGAAGGAAGTTGTTGAAAAATTAGATGCATTATTGGATGATACTTTTATTCCAATGTTAAAAAATGCTCAATTACTCCATCCTTGTTCTCTCGGAGAAGTCTTTGTCAGTAAGCATGCACAAAAACTCATAAAAATGGCGACTGAAAAATATCCGAATTTGAATTTCTGTATTTATTCAAACGGAATGTTCTGTGATGAAGAACATATAACTAAATTGGGTCTTACAAATAAAATAGACAGATTGTTAATTTCTGTACATGCTTCAACAAAGGAAACCTATGACAAAGTTGTAAGAGGCGGAGATTTTGACAGGGTAATGAAAAACCTTGAGTGGGCGGCAGGAGAACAAGCTAAAGGTCATATCGGTAATGTTACTTTGAATTATGTTGTAAGCTCTTTAAATTATCAAGACATGGCAGAAGCTGCAAAAACAGCCAAAAGATTAAATATTTCTGCAAGTTTTTGGGAATTAAGAAGCTGGGAATCTTCAGATATGTCAAAAAATGTTGAACCGTATGCGATTTTTGAAGAAAGCCATCCTGAACATGATAAACTTGTAGAAGTATTAAAGGATCCTATTTTCCTTTCGAGATGGGTTGTTTTAAATGATGTAATTAAAAATTCTTGTCCGAAAGAAACGGAAAAAGAAGCTAAAAAAAGAATAAAAGAAGAAGAAAAATATATCAAAGAAATGGGCTTTGATAAACATATTTCGAGACCTACACTGGATTTTTATTAATTTTCGACAATAATATCCGCAAATGTATATTCAATAACTTTAGCTAAATCCGTTGGAGAAACTTCTACCTGGTATCCAATTTTTCCTGCACTAAAAATTATTGTTTCAAAATTTTTGGCAGATTCGTGAACAACCGTTTTAAAAAATTTTTTCATTCCGATTGGTGAGCAGCCGCCGTGTATATATCCCGTTAAAGGTAATAATTCTTTTGATTTTATCATATCAACAGATTTATCATTAACAACTTTTGCTGCTTTTTTCAAATCCAATTCGCAATTGACGGGAACTACGAAAACATAATGATTACCTGTCTTACCAACAGTTACGAGGGTCTTGAAAACTTGTTCGGGATTTTGATTTAATACATTCGCAACTTCAAGCCCGCTGACAGCACCTGTTTCTTCATAACAATAATGTTTATAATCTATTTTTGCTTGAGAAAGTATTCTCATCACATTTGTTTTTTGTTCTTGTTTTGCCATATATAAACTCTTTAGTTTATTGATTATAGACATGTAAATTATGTATTGTCAATGAAAAATAAATATCGTCTGCCAAATTTTTTTAATAAATTAGAATGTTAGAAATGACTGAAAAATGAAATATTTATTAAAAATATCTGTATGTTTCTTTACTAATATTGAAAAACTTCATAAAGATTAATTTCAAAAGCATCAGCAATTTTTGCAATGTGCTTTTCAATTCTTGCACCGTAAGCAGTTCCTTCTTCAATTTTTCTTAAATATTCTTTTCTTATTCCCGTCCTTTTTGATAATTCTAATATTGTTATTTCTCTGTCTTCCCTTAGTTTCTTTATATGATTGCCAAAATCTTTGAAATGTTGCTTTATTGTTTCGTTTAATTCCATATTGCCTCTTAATGTTGTTTAAATATTGTTTAAACAACGTTTAATATATAACATTGTTTAAACATTGTAAAGTATTTGTTGTAACGGAAAGACAATTGGTATGAAAAAGAAATTTACGAGAATTGGCAATAGCTGGGCAATTTTATTTACAAAAACGATGATTGAGATATTAGATGTTAATCCTGAGAATGAACAGGTAGAAATAGAATTTGATAAACAAGTTTTAAAAATAGAAAAGGCAAAAAATAGCGAACAAGACAAAGAGCCTTAGACAGATAGCAATAAAGATTTTTATAAAAAATAAAAAAGAGGCAAATACCTCTTTATTTTTAAAAGCTGGTAACGGGATTTGAACCTGCGACCTACTGATTACGAATCAGTTGCTCTACCGACTGAGCTATACCAGCATTTATGTATTATGTTTATTTTGACTTTTTCAAAGGTTACTATGCATATTAACATAACGACCGTAACTTAATTATATGTAATACAGAATTTTTTATCAAGTTATTTAATCTAATGAGAAAATATCCTGTAAATCAGCATAACTCAAGCTCTTTCCGATATTCCTATCTACGGAAATGACGGAATCTACAAGGTTGCGTTTTTGTTGTTTAAGTTTTTGTATTTTTTCTTCAACCGTACCTTTTGTAATAATTCTGTAAACAAATACTTTTTTAGTTTGACCGATACGATAAGCTCTGTCTGTTGCCTGGTCTTCTACTGCCGGATTCCACCAAGGGTCATAATGAATAACATAATCTGCACCCGTTAAGTTTAATCCTGTACCGCCGGCTTTTAAACTTATTAAGAAAATAGGTATTGTCGGGTCGTTGTTAAATCTTTCAACAACTTCGCCACGGTCTTTTGTTTTACCTGTGAGGTATTCATGTTTAATACCCGTTCTTTCAAGCCAAGCTTTTATAATATCCAGCATATCGACGAATTGGCTGAATAAAAGAACTCTGTGTTTTTCTGCAATTATTTGTTCTAACATTGATTTTAACTGTTCAAATTTACCGGATTGAATATTTCCTTTAACTCCGTCTTTGTCGTATAGTTTCGGGTGGCAGCAAATTTGTCTTAAGCGTAACAATGCCGAGAAAATTGAAAGTCTGCTCTTTTCAAGTCCGTTTTGTTCAATTGATTTAAACAATTCTTCTTTTGTGCTGTCCAAAACTTCAAGATAAAAATCTTTTTGTTCCGGTGTTAATTCGCAATATGCAATATTTTCTACTTTATCCGGCAAGTCTTTTGCTACATCCCGTTTCATACGTCTTAAAATAAACGGATAAATTTGTGATTTTAATCGTTTTTCAACGACTTTATCATCTCTTTCCGTTATCGGTGTTACATAACGGTAATTAAATTCGGATTCTTCAAATAAAAATCCCGGCATAAGAAAATCAAATACCGACCATAATTCTTCCAATTTGTTTTCAATTGGTGTTCCGGATAAAGCAAGCTTATGCGTGGATTTAAGTCTTTTAACGCTTTGTGCGGTTAAACTGCCTGCATTTTTTATGTTTTGTGATTCATCCAGAATAATATATCTGAAATTATGCTTGGAAAGTTCTTCAATATCCCTTCTTACCAGAGCATAACTTGTAATTATTACATCGTGTTTGTCTATATCTTTAAAGTATTCTTTTCGTTCAATTCCGGATAACTTTAAGCATTTTAAATTTGGTGCAAATTTTTGAATTTCCGACTCCCAGTTAAATACTACCGATGTAGGACAAATAACCAAATTCGGAGCCTGTTTATCTTTTTCTTTTGCCTTTTGAATTAATGTGAGTGCCTGCAAGGTTTTTCCAAGCCCCATATCATCCGCCAAAATACCGTTTAAACCGTATTGATATAAAAACCAGAGCCAGCCGAAACCTTTGATTTGATATTCACGGAAATCAGCTTTGATATTTTTAGGTAATGTTGCACTGTCCATTTCCGAAAATGTGGATATTTGTTTCCAAAATTTAGAAAATTTGCGGCTCATTTTTAAAGTCATTTTCAAATTCTGCATCTCAGAAACAATGCCGGCACGATAGGTTTTTACAACATATTTATTCTCATCATTTCTGTAAACATCAATTGTATTAAATGACTTCATTAACGAGAAAATTTCCTGAACGGGAAGTTCCGCAAATCCCTTGGATTTTGCCTTGTAATATTTGTTGTTGTCTAAAACCAGTTCATATAAGTCATTAAACGGAATAATTTCATCATCAATTTTTCCGTATAATTCTATTACAAAACTGTCTTTTGATTCTGAGCAAAAATCAAGCGATGCACATAGTTCAAACGGTTTTGAGGCAAGTTTGAAGAATACCATATTATCTTTTTCTTCAAAAACCCAATCGTCACCCGCCTGTTTCATATAGTAATTGTAAAAATCAATCGCATTTTCTTTTTCTAATCCAAGATTATTTGTTTGCATAGGTGCAAATTTACAACTTAACAGCATTTGATATGCTTGCTCTTCGTGAACACGGTTTCTTCTTACCCAGTACAATAAGTCTTCTTTGGGTTTTTTAACCGTGACGTATGTGCTTTTATCCTGTTTGCTGTAAGGAACTCTTGTTCCGTCATAATCAAAATCTAAGGACGCTTTTAAAGAACCGTCGTAATCAAGTCCGAGAGTTACAATCTTTTTCGGAAGGCTTTGCTCAAGAGTTAATTTATCAATTACTTCAGCTGTTTCAACTTCAGTGATTGCTTTTAATTTTGGTAACTCTTCATAAATAAATTTCGCACCTTCCGCATCTTTTACGTCTGTAAATGAGGCTTTCGTTAAATTTTGAGGAAGTTCTGATACAGTAATATTTGTCGGGAAAATTAAATTTTTATATCTTCCCCAGTGCAGCTGTCTTGAAAAATATCTTATTTCTTCAAACGGTAAAATATCGTCTTTATCCGGACGCTTCCAATATAAAGAAACAAGAACGTTGCCGACCATAGAAAAATTAACTGCTGCACATAATGTCCAAATATCCTGCGTGAACCTTAATTTCGCCTTCGTCCTTCCGTCAATTACTTCTTCCGCTTTTGACATTAACTTGAAAAACGGGTCAAATTTTAGAATGGGAACATCGTACCAACCCGCTCTTTTATCCAAACGGGAATTC
>JBJEGL010000153.1:0-9315 GCA_051875035.1 Candidatus Gastranaerophilaceae bacterium
ACTTCAGCAGGAACTAAATCTTTTGCTAAATCTTCAGTTCTAATCATATCACCCATCATCATTGCAACAGCTTCCGTCATTGTACTTGTTGTATCTTGAACAAGAAAAGGAAGACTTGAATCGGTCTTTACGGTAAAGACGGAATGTCCGAGTTCATGCATTAAAGTATCAACACTTGAAACATTGTTAGTTAAGTTTGCTAAAATTCTTGCATCTTTACCTGCTTCAATCGGGAATGAAAAGCCGTGAGTATTTTTATTTTCTCTTGGAAATAAATCCAATTCTATCGGCAATTTATCTACATCATAACCCATTCCGAGATATGCTTTTTTAGAAATTTCAACAACTTGTTCTTTTGTCTTAATTTCATCATTAACCAATTTTTCGGGGTCTTCTCCTGCAAGAAGTCCAAAATGATAACTTCTAAGCTCTTCCGGAGCTATTCCGTATTCTTTGGATAAGTCGTTTTTAATATCTTGCATAACTTTTTGATTAGAAGTCTTTGTATTTTCTGCAACGTCACTCAAAAGTTTATCAAGTTCCTGCGGAGTTATATCATAATCTTCAGAAATCTTGTATTCAAAATAATTATTGTATCCTTTTTTCTGAGCTAAATCATTTCTCATTTTTACAAGGTCAACCAAATCATCAGCAATTAAATCTCCGGAAGCAATTTTTGCATCAGCAGCTTTTTTTCTGACTTCAGGATTTTTTTCTGTTTCCATAATTTTTTGTATTTCAGCTTTTGAAACAGGTTTGCCATCGATTGTCATTTTGAAAGAATTTAACTTTTGAGAAATTTCATTTTCTTTTTTACTTAAAGCCTCTAATTCTTTTTTATATTCAATACCGTCACCGAAGGCACTTGTTAATGTTTTCAATTGTTTGCTCAAATGTTTTTCTTGTATTCCGCCGTTATCATTTATTTTCTTTAATTGAGCATAAACTTCCTTATTATCGTAGAAATTATTGACTTTTTCTTCCGCAATATTCATTTTATCCATATTTTCGGAAGTGCTGTCGGTATAAAAATCCCAACAAGCTTCTTCCGAGTTTGATAAAACCGTTTTCATCTCAGGAGAAATTTTTTCTCTGAGATTTATAAATTCTTGTTCATTACTTAGCGGTTTCGTAGAAAAGGATACACTGTCAAGCGGCATAGGCTTTGTTTTTTGAAAGTTTGCCGCTGTTTTAGAAATATTTGTACTTACTGTTTGAATAATATTATTTATTTTCATTTTTGTCACTTTCCGATTATGCCTTTAAAGAATCTATAAGTTCTTTAACAGTATTTTCTTCTGCTGTAAGTTCATCAATCCTTGCTTTTGTTTGTTCAAGAACTTCCGCAGGAGCGTGCTCAACAAAGTTTTTATTGTTCATTCTTCCTTCAAGACTTCCTTTTTCTTTAGAAAGTTTTTCCAATTTTTTATTTTGTCTTGCAATTTCTTGTTCTAAATCAATCAATCCCGCAAGCGGAACTATTAATTTTGCGTTGCCGACAGCAGCAGAACCCGCTTGTTTAACAACAGTTTTGCTGTCAATGTATTCAATATTTTCAACTCTTGCAAGACGCTTGATATAAGATTCCGCTTTCTTAAATATTTCTGTTTGATGTTCATCTGCGGATATTTTAACATCCACAGGCGATTTAACAGGAACATTAAAGCTTTGTCTTACATTTCTCAAGGATTTAACGGTTTCAAAAACAGTATCTGCCTGTTCTGCTTCATCTTCAAATACAAAGTTTTCGCTAAATACAGGGAAGTGGGCTTTGATAAGGGTTTCCGTATCGAACTTGCCGGGAAGTAATTGTCTGATTTGTTCCGTAATATGAGGCATTACGGGATGTAATAATCTCATAACGGCATCAGTTACATACAAGAGAACTCTTTGAGTATTTGCCTTAAGATTTTCATCAGCCAATTGAATTTTTGCAATTTCAACATACTTGTCGCAATATGAACTTCTGAAGAAATCATAAAGAGTTTGAGCATATTCTCCGATTCTGTATGTTTTTATCTCTTCGTTTACGGTTTTTACGGTTTTGTTAAGTTCGTGTAAAATCCATTTATCAATGATTGTAAGATTTGCAAAATCAATCGGCTTGTCATCAACACCTTCAAGATTCATAAGAACAAATCTTGAAGCATTCCAGATTTTATTTGCAAAATTTCTTCCGTATTCAAAACGTTCTTCACTTATTTTTATATCTTGACCGCCATAAGTACATAAAGATGTTAATGTAAATCTCATTGCATCGCAACCGTATTTATCAATTAAAAGAACGGGGTCAATTGTATTGCCTTTTGATTTCGACATTTTTTGACCGTTTTCATCACGAATTAAACCGTGAATAAATACCGTCGGGAAAGGTACTTCTCCTGTTAATTCGCAACCCATCATAACCATTCTTGCAACCCAGAAGAAAATGATGTCAAATGCGGTAACAAGAACGCTTGTCGGATAGAATTTTTTGTAGTCGGCAGCTTCCGTATTCGGCCAGCCCATAGTTTCAAAAGGCCACAATCCTGATGAAAACCACGTATCCAATACGTCAGTTTCCTGCGTGTATTTGGATGGGTCGGGATTTTCTTTTGCAACAACCATTTCCCCTGTTTCATTGTTGTAATATGCCGGAATTTCATGTCCCCACCATAATTGTCTTGAAATACACCAATCTCGCATTTCGCTCATCCAGCCGAGGAAATTTTTTGTCCATCTTTCGGGAACAAATTTTAATTTTCCCGTCTCGACAGCTTCGATACCTGCTTTTGCAAGTTTACTCGTTCTGACAAACCATTGCTCCGATAAAAGCGGTTCAATTGTTGTATTGCAGCGTTGGCATTTACCTACATTATGTTCGTGATTTAAAGTTCTTAACAAAAGACCGTTTAAGTTAAGCCAATCAATGGTTTTTTTGCGGGCTTCGTATCTGTCCATACCGTGAAGTTCTTTCGGAACTTCATCACATGCCTTCATACAACCTTTTTCATCAATTACCCATACAGGTTTTAAATTGTGGCGTTTTCCGACTTCATAGTCATTGGGGTCATGTGCGGGAGTGATTTTAACGGCACCTGTTCCGAAAGATTTATCAACATATTCATCCGCAATAATAGGAATTTCCTTGCCCGTAATAGGCATACAAACCGTTTTACCAATCAAATCTTTGTACTTATAATCGTTAGGATGAACAGCAATTGCAACATCACCGTAAATTGTTTCGGGACGCGTTGTTGCAACAACAATTGCTCCTCTTTCATCTTTTAAATGATATTGAATTTCCCAGAGATGTCCTTCTTCCGTTTCATATTCGGTTTCTATATCAGAAATGGCACTTTGACAACGAGGACACCAATTCACAATATAAGCACCTTTGTAAATTAAATCTTTTTCATAAAATTTTATAAAGGCTTCTTTTACGGCATTTGAACATCCTTCATCAAGGGTAAATCTCTGACGGCTTCTGTCAAAAGAAACACCTAAGCGTTTAAATTGGTCTAAAATAGCACCTTTGTGTTCATTTGCCCATTCCCAAGTTGTTTCAAGAAATTTTTCTCTGCCTAAATCGTGTCTGGATTTACCTTCTGCTCTTAATTTTTTTTCAACAACATTTTGAGTTGCAATACCTGCGTGGTCTGTTCCCGGAACCCATAATGCTTCATAGCCGGACATTCTGTGGTAACGTATCAAAATATCTTGCAAAGTATTATCGAGAGCGTG
Organism: Candidatus Gastranaerophilaceae bacterium; assembly: GCA_051875035.1. Taxonomy (GTDB): domain Bacteria; phylum Cyanobacteriota; class Vampirovibrionia; order Gastranaerophilales; family Gastranaerophilaceae; genus RUG841. The sequence continues at coordinate 3,724 of JBJEGL010000153.1, forward strand.
TCCGATATGGAGAACGCCTGTAACATTCGGCGGCGGGATTACTATTGAATAAGGTTTTTTATCTGATGTTTCATCAGCTTTAAAGCAATCTTTTTCTTCCCAGAATTTATAAATTTTTTCTTCTGTTTCTTTAGGATTATAAACTGTCGGTAAGTCATCAATGTTTGTCATAAAATCTGCCTCTTTATCTATAATACAAAAATAACACAAAAAAGATAAAAAACATGTTTTTATGTGTTATTTTTATAAATAAACGGTAATATATTTTCCGGGGGTATTGAATTGATACAAAACAGGGATGAACTTATGCCTATTGAATCATCTTTGCGAAACTATTTTCTCAAGGAAAAAGGGAGATATGTCAATAAATACCAAACTCATACGCTTATGAAATATAGAGGTTTGTCATTATCTCTTAATGACGAAAATCCGAAAAATTCATTATTTGCCGTTTGTATCGGAGGTCTTGAAGCTCAATTTAATGTTGAAGACGGAATTAAAACATCAGGCAGTTTGGCGGGTGATGAAAAATTTGTATACCAATGGTATTGGCTCGGCGGGAATAAAGAACAAATGTTGGAAATCATTGAGAAAAAACATAAAAATATGCGACCTATATGCAGACATTATGTTAATAGGACAAGATATTGTATATAACTGTTTTTATTTTTTCTATATTTTTTCTATATTTAAAACATATAAATTTTGTTATTTCCATATGAGTATAGGGTATATGTATTACGGAGGATAGTATATTGAAACAAAATCAAGAAGAATTATTACCGCTTGAATCTTCATTAAGAAATTATTTTTTGAAAGAAAAAGGACGAGGTATTAATAATAATCAAGCTCATATTTTAATGAAATACAGGGGATTGTCATTATCTCTTAATTTAGACAATCCGAGAAACCCTCTTTTTGTTGTAAGAATAGGCGGATTAGAAGCTCATTTTCAAATCTCTGACGGAGTAAAGGTTCACGGAAGTTTAGGCGGAGATGAGCGGATTGTATATCAATGGTTTATATTTGGTTCTAATAAGGACAATTTGACAACTATTACAAGTAAGAAGAAGAGCAAAACAAATCTTATGGACATTACTGTCGATATTACAGAAATTGAACGTATGGATGCCGAAAATGCCCAAAAAGAAAAAAGTCAAAAAAAATCAATATTTGACATTCTTGGTTTTTAGAACAACATTTATTTTTCTAAAATGATTTTTAGTGTATAATTTTTTATATGAAAAAATCACTAAATTCTTTTTACAAAAAATGTTCGGCTGTTTTTATTATTTTTATTCTGTTTTTTTGTGTTGTGTCAGAAGCAGAAGCAATACAGGATTTGCAAACTGTAAAAGGTGGAGATGTTATTTCTCTTGAAGATTGTGTTAAATATGCTTTTGAACACAGTCCTGTTATTAAAAAGGCACAAAATAATGTTCTCGCAGCAAAAAGCAAAAAAGGACAGGCAAAATCGGTATATTTCCCGTCACTATCTGCGAGTACGGGATATTATATTCAGCAGAACGGCAAAAATTGGGACAGAAGCAATAACTATCATGGTCTTTCAGTTGATTTAAGCCAAAAAATATTTGATTTTGGCAAGATGAATGCCACGCTTAATGCGAGTAAATACAACATTCGTGCGGCAGAACTGTCTCTTGAATATGCTTATGTTCAAACTGCATATAATGTTAAAATGTCATATTATAAATGTTTAAATTTATGGGCAAAAGTTCTGATAAATCAAAGAAATACGGCAATTCAACAATTGCAATATGAACGGGCATCTGCATTGTATAAAGAAGGTTTAAAATCCCGAATAGATGTTGTTGATGCGGAAGTTGCCTTGAATAATGCAAAGTTTTCACTTGCTGAAGCTTACAGTGGTTATTATACTGAAATTATGATTTTAAAAAACAGTATGTACTGGTCAAATTGTCCTGAACAATACGTACTTGCACCTACCGAAACATTTAATATTCTTATGGATTACAAATATGAATCCGATTTATCTAAATCCATTGATAATTGTGATTTTCACACTGTTTTAACACAGGGAATAAAAAAAGCTAACATTCTTGGAAATAAAAAAGAAGATTTTCTTATACTTCCTCACGATATAGACTGGTATCTTGAGCAATCAAGACAGAATAATCCGTATGTTTTGGGTATAAAACTTATTGAAAATGCGGCAGCCGAAAACTTAAAAGGTGTTAAAAGAATGAATAATCCCGATATTGATTTGGATTTGGGATATAATTTGAAAAATTCTAACATAGCTGTTTCCAACGGATTTAACGCAGGTATAAAATTCGGGTTCGGTTCAATAAATGCAATGCTTTTAAAAACAAAAATTGATGAAGCAAAAGCAACTCTTGAAATGGCAAAGAATGATACGGAAACATATTTAATTGATAATGAATGGGATGTTCGGGATAAAGTAGCTTGGATGAAGAAATTTCCTGAGGAAATCAATATAAAACTTGACCAGATAGAACGCTCTCTTGAGTACTTGCAGCTTGCTGACGGACGTTATACAGTCGGAACAGGTAATTTTATCGAACTTCAAAAAGCCGCAAATGAATATTACAAGGCACAACTTGAATATGTTGATATTATCAGTGAATACAATCAGGTACTTGCAATGCTGAATAAATCAGTGGGTATAAGATAATGAGAAAAAAAACTTTAGTAGTTATAATAATTATTATTTTGATTGCGGGAGTATTATTTTTTATTCCTAAAAAATCAAAGACTTCTTTATTTCAAACAAAACAGATTGTCCGTCATAATCTTAACCAAACAGTAGAAGCTTCAGGAATAGTCAATCCTGTTCAATCGGTAAATATCGGTTCTCAAGTTTCGGGAAGAATATATAAATTGTATGTTGATTATAATTCCAAGGTTAAAAAAGGACAGCTTCTTGCAGAAATTGACCCTGCACTTTTTCAGGCATCGGTGGATAAAGCAAGAGCGGATTTAAATAACGCAAAAGCTAATTATCAAAAGGTTCTTGCTCAGTTAACATATAACAAAGCCAATTATGAAAGATATTCAAGGCTATATGAAAAGCATTACGTATCTAAAGATGAAACAGAAGCTGCATTTGCAACATATACGGCAAGTAAAATGGAGCTTGAAGCTATGACGGCTAATATTAATCAGTCAAAAGCAAATCTTGAAACAGCAGAAACAAATTTGAATTATACGAAAATAATTTCTCCCGTTAACGGAATTGTTGTTTCGAGAGCTGTAGATGTAGGGCAGACTGTTGCTGCAAGTTTTCAAACTCCTGAATTATTTGTTGTTGCGGAAGATTTAACCAAAATGCAGATAGAGGTAAGTGTTTCGGAAGCAGATATAGGAAAAATAAAAGAAGGACAAAAAGCGGAATATACTCTTGACGGCTATCCTGATGAAATTTTTGAAGGTTTCGTTTCACAAGTCAGAATAAATCCAACAACCGTATCTAATGTAACTACATATACCGTTATAGTTTCAGTTAATAATGATGAACAAATCCTAAAACCGGGCATGAATGCAAATGTGACGATAATTACACAAAATAAAGAAGGCGTTCTTTGCGTTCCAAATGCAGCATTGAAATATGTTCCTAAAGATACTGCGGAACGTTATCAGGAACAAGGTGTTTGGATTTTAAACGGAAAAAAACAAGAAAGAATCAATGTTAAAACGGGATTAAAAGACGGTGAATATACGGAAATAATATCAAATTCAGATAAAATAAAAGAAGGAGTTAATGTCTTAATACCCGTAAAAGATACGGATAAAAAAGGACAGCAAATGAGACCGCCGAGAATGTTTTAGGTTATGGGAAAAGTAATAGAAGCAAAAAATTTAATTAAAACATATCAAACGGGAGAAACATCTTTTAATGCATTGAATGATGTTTCTTTAAGTGTGGAAAAAGGTGAATTTGTTGCTATTATGGGTGCTTCGGGTTCCGGAAAATCAACGTTTATGAATATGATTGGCTGCCTTGATAAACCTACATCCGGAAAGTATCTGCTTGACGGAATTGACGTAAGTACAATGACGTCGGAGGAACTTTCTCATATTAGGAATAAAAAATTAGGATTTGTTTTTCAAGGTTTTAATTTAATATCAAGAACAACTGCATTGGATAATGTTCAGCTCCCTATGATATATGCAGGAATAAAGGAAGAAGAAAGAATAAAAAGAGCAAAGTATGCATTGGAAATTGTAGGACTTGCCAAAAGAGAAAATCATATGCCAAATCAAATGTCCGGAGGTCAGCAGCAAAGAGTGGCGATTGCAAGGGCGATTGTTAATGATGCTCCGATTATTCTTGCGGATGAGCCGACAGGAAATTTGGATACCAAAACAAGTATTGAAGTTATGGAGTTTTTTGTCGAACTCAATGAAAAACATGGCAAAACAATAGTTTTAGTAACACATGAACCGGATATTGCCGAGTATTGTAAAAGGGTTGTAAAATTTAAAGACGGCAATATAGAAAGTGATATATCAAAGGTGCCTTAATGATAGATTTTAAATCAACATTAAAAATAGCATTAAATTCGCTGCGGATTAATAAAATGCGTTCAGCACTTACGAGTTTGGGTATAATTATAGGCGTAAGTGCAGTCATAATAATGCTTGGAATAGGAACAGGAGCAAGCCAAAAAGTTAAAGCCAACATGGAATCAATGGGTTCAAATATATTAACTGTAAGGTCTGCGTCGGCAAAATCCGGAGGAGTTAGGCAAGGTTTCGGCTCTAAACCGACTTTAACATTAAAAGATGCCATTGAAATAGAAAAATCTGCGAATAATATTGATTCTGTTGCAGTTGCATCTTCTGAGTCAAAACAATTAATGTATGGTAATCAAAATTGGGCATCTTCTGTTTATGGTGTTTCTGAATCGTATCTTTATATAAAAAACTATGAAGTTACAAGCGGAAGAAGTTTTTTGCCGGAAGACAGCAGAAATTGTGCAAAAGTTGCGATTATAGGTTCGACAATAGCTGCGGAACTTTTTGGGGATTTGGATCCGATTAATCGTATTATGAGAATAGGTAATGTTCCGTTTAAAATAATAGGTGTTTTAAAGGCAAAAGGACAAACGGGACCTTTTGATCAGGATGATATTGTCTTTATCCCGATTACAACTGCCCAAAGAAAGGTTTTCGGAACTGATTTTCCCGGAACGGTAAAAATGATATTGGTAAAAGGAAAAGATGAACAAGGGTTAAAACAACTTGAGCAAGAGGTTTCTGAGATACTTACATTAAGACATCATATCGGAAAAAATCAGGAAAAAGATTTTGAAATCAGAAATTCTGCGGAATTTCAAGAAAAAATGCAGTCAACGGTTAAGGTATTTTCAATTTTGCTTGCTTCGATAGCGTCTGTTTCGCTTCTTGTAGGCGGTATAGGCATTATGAATATAATGCTTGTATCCGTAACGGAAAGAACGAAGGAAATCGGTATAAGAATGGCAATTGGAGCAAATGTTAATGATATAAGATTACAATTTTTGCTGGAATCTTTTTTGCTATCAATGATAGGGGGGGGTATAGGAATTTTGACAGGTATAATAGCGT
>JBJEGL010000154.1:0-2491 GCA_051875035.1 Candidatus Gastranaerophilaceae bacterium
AATCAAATTGAGAATCTTAGACCGACTTTTTTATATTTAATTTAATATGCTTATTTGCTCATAGCTTGAGAAACAGCAACAGCACATGCAACAGTAGCACCTACCATCGGGTTGTTACCCATACCGATAACGCCCATCATTTCTACGTGAGCAGGAACAGATGATGAACCTGCAAACTGAGCATCACCGTGCATTCTACCCATAGTATCAGTCATACCGTATGAAGCAGGACCTGCTGCAACGTTATCAGGGTGAAGTGTTCTTCCTGTGCCACCGCCTGATGCTACTGAGAAGTACTTTCTTCCGTTTTCCCAGCACCATTTTTTATATGTTCCTGCAACAGGGTGTTGGAAACGTGTCGGGTTAGTTGAGTTACCTGTAATTGAAACATCAACACCTTCTTTTATCATAATTGCAACACCTTCTGAAACATCATCAGCTCCGTAGCATTTTACTTTTGCTCTTTCACCTTCAGAAAACGGTGTTTCTTTTACTACCTTTAATTCGCAAGTCTTGTAATCATATTCGGTTTCAACAGATGTAAATCCGTTAATTCTTGAAATAATGTATGCTGCATCCTTGCCAAGACCATTTAAAATAACTCTTAAAGGTTCTTTTCTTACTTTGTTAGCGTTTCTTGCAATACCAATAGCACCTTCCGCTGCCGCAAATGATTCGTGACCTGCTAAGAAACAAAAACATTTTGTTTCTTCTCTTAAAAGCATTGCTGCTAAGTTTCCGTGTCCAAGACCAACTTTTCTAACGTCTCCGACTGAACCCGGAACAGCAAAAGCCTGTAAGCCTAAACCGATAGCTTCAGCAGCTTCTGCAGCTTTTTTAATTCCCTTTTTGAGTGCAATTGCACATCCTAATGTATATGCCCAGACTGCATTTTCAAATGCGATGGGCTGAATTCCCTTAACGATTTCTTCTACGTTAATTCCTTTTGCGTCACAAATTGATTTAGCTTCATCCAATGATGCAATGCCATATTCCTTGAGTGCCGCATTTATTGTAGACTCACGTCTGTCTTTTCCTTCAAATTCTACCATATTTCAGTCCTCTTATTCTTTTCTGGGGTCAATATATTTTACGGCATCCGCATATCTTCCGTAAGTACCTACGTTGCTTTCAAAAGCAGTTTTGTAATCAACACCTTTTTTAAGTGCTGCTGTAAATTTACCAAGGTGAATAAACTTGTAGCCGATAACTTCGTTATTTACATCTAATCCTAAATCAAGAATATAGCCTTCTGCAAGTTCTAAGTATCTTACACCTTTTTCTTTTGTTGAATGGATGGTTCCGACTTGTGAACGAAGTCCCTTTCCTAAATCTTCAAGACCTGCACCAATCGGTAATCCGTTTTCTGAAAATGCTGTTTGTGTTCTTCCATATACAATTTGGAGGAATAATTCTCTCATTGCAACGTTGATTGCATCACAAACAAGGTCTGTATTTAATGCTTCAAGAATTGTTTTGCCGGGAAGAATTTCTCCTGCCATTGCTGCCGAGTGAGTCATACCTGAGCAGCCTAATGTTTCAACAAGTGCTTCTTGTATAATGCCGTCTTTTACGTTCAAAGTAAGCTTACAAGTGCCTTGTTGAGGTGCACAACAACCACATCCGTGTGTTAAACCGGAAATTTGTTCTATTTTTTTAACTTTCGTCCAATCTCCTTCTTGAGGAATCGGAGCAGGTTCATGCTTTGCACCTTTACATACACAGCACATTTCCTGAACTTCTTTTGTTATTTGAATTGTCACGTTGTTCTCCTTCTTAAAAAATTGTTGACATTTCTTATCTCTATTATCTTTTCTCAAGGCTTGCGGTCAAGTTTTATTTTTAATATTGAATTAGTACACAATTATTTTGGCTATTTTAAACTATTTGACATCCAATAAATTTTTATTTATTTGAATTTCGTCAAAATGAGCTTCCTGAAAGGAAACAGATTGTTTAAACATATCTTTGTTCATAGAATATGTATAAGGTGAAGTCCTTTTAAAACCCTCATTTGATATAAAAAATAATAATGCAATATATGAAAATATAATAACTGCCAAAAGAAACAGGTTCTTATATATTCGTCTGTCTGCCATTTCTAAATTCCTTCTTTAGACTTGATAATAAGAGTTTATTCGCAAAAAATTTTTATTCAAGTTATCCGTTACAATTTGTATAAATTCTAACAACACCAATGGTGTTTATTTCTGTTTTGATAAATAACATACAACTTTATCGCCATATTTTTTTTCTTTTACGATATTAAAACCATTCGTGTTTACTTCTTTGTCTATTGGCTTTTCGAGGATAACTACCCCATCGGATGTTAAAAGGTTTTTAACGGATATTACAAATAGTGTTTTGTCATACAAATCCGAATTGTAAGGAGGGTCAATATAAAAAACATCAAAACACATACTTGTTTTTTGAAGAAAATTAACAGCATCTGTATTAAATAAATTTATATTGGCTTTTAATTTTTTAGCAT
>JBJEGL010000155.1:0-2472 GCA_051875035.1 Candidatus Gastranaerophilaceae bacterium
TATTCCCGTCATTGCATCTTTTAATGTCATACCCGGTGTATATGTAAGATGTTTCGGTGTATTTATACAGCCATATATATCAACAAAGTCAGAATTCGTATTTTTATAAATTGTTATTACATCTCTTGGCTGCAAAATCGGATCATTCATACCAGCAAAAAATTCTTTTAAAAAAATTGGTATAGTTGAAACCTTATTATCTGTGCCGCTGACACGTCTTATTACAGCTTGGTTTATAAAAGTTTCTTCTTTTAATTCATTTTCACCTTTTAAAATATCTGATAATCTCATACCGTCTTTGTATGCGTATGTTGCAGGATGTTTAATATTTCCTTGTATCGTAACTGTATCTTCAGCTTCATTGAATAATTTTTTAAATTCAATAATATCTCCATTCATAAGTAATGTACTGTTTAAGCTGTTATATGCAATATTTTGTGCAGTTCTTTGGTTTATTTGTTTATTTAATCTTGTCAATGTCACCGGTGCGGATTGTGTTAATGGTGAAATACCTCCTGCATATGCTGCAAGCTGCATTATGGTTTCATTTGACTTCATTTCATATATTCCAGGCAAAGAAACTCCATTTTTAAATGCTGCTGTTCTTCCAATTTTTTCAACAAAAATTTTGTCATTAGGTCTGACTATAATATTATTGTCATTTCCTGAAAAAATTGCAGAATATAAATCAACGCTTATAGTCTTTTTCCCTGTTGTATATTTTATATTTCTGAGTGTACCGTTTTTTGTAACTCCGCCTGCTGCACTTAATACATCAAGTATTGAGGAGTTATTTCCAACCAGTACCTTTCCGGGACGGTTGACATATCCGTATACAAATACTGAAAAATCTTGTCCCGATGCAACAGTCAATTTCACTTTTGTGTTTTTAAATTTTCCTGCTGCCAAAGAATTTATGGTATTTTCAACTTCTTGCACAGTTCTGTTTTCTGCTTTTACAGGTCCTATTCCCTGAATAAAAATATTTCCCGAAGAATCTACGGATGTTGTTGACTCAGGATTGATAAGATTAGCTCCCGATAGGGACATTACATCAACTGAATCTCCGTACATATATACATTAACTTTTTCACCGATACTTAGTTTATAATTTCCTTCATACTTTCCTGTTGTAGAGGAAACTGCTCCTGCACTTGAAAATACATTGTATCCTGCCTGCTGTAATATATTACCGGATTCAATTGCTTCACTGTTGTTATAAAGAACTTCTATTTGACTTAATTCAGGCATCTGTTTCCGGCTCTGTTGCTGAATCTGTTGCTGAATCTGTTGCTGAATCTGTTGCTCAGGTACTTCTTCATAATTTTTATTATCAAAAGCATCTGCACAGTATGCAGCAGGTTCAAGACAAAATATCATAAGTAACAATACAACTATTATCTTTTTCATTTTTATCCTATTTTCTTTTTCTATGTAATTGCAATTTCCATTAATGACTTTATAGCATCCCACTCAAGACGCCAAAGACCTGATGCATCAAGGGCATAATTGCCCACACATGCCAGTTTACAGTCTTTACATTTATTAACGGTTTCTATAAACAACGGATCTTTTATTACTTCTTGCAACGGTCTGTCTTTTACGCTTATAAAAGGCTTTCTGTCGTAACATCTGAGCATTTCACCGTTTGAATAGATTACCGTTGCTATTCTCGGCCAATGACACTCATAGTAGTTTTTTTTATTTATTATGTAATCCATAAAATAATAAGAATTTCTTATCGGATAGCCTTCTTTTTTTAATTCTTTGATTTTTATAAAAATTTCAGATAGCTGGTTAGTGTCAAGTTCCGTATCAATAACGTTTTTTGCTTCTTCAGGTCTTGAAGCTGCTTTATTAACGGTTAAGTATAACAAAATATCCGTGTCTTTACAGTATTGAGCGACTTCCTTTATTTGGTCAAAGTCAGTTTGTGCGGAAACCGTACAACAAATATATATTCTCATCTTCGGAGAATGAATTTTGTGATATTCGATTCCGTTCATAACCCTATCACAAATTCCGGGTAAATGTCTTATATCATCATGAGCTTTGCCTATTGCATCAAGAGAAATAAAAGATAAATCCGTATACTTTGCAAAATCAGGATTAGATTCCAAGAACCATCCATTAGTTGCAATTTTAGTATACAATCCGGCTTCCTGAGAGGTTTTGCAAATTTCTGCAAAATCCTGTCTCATCAGAGGTTCCCCGCCCCAAAAAATGCTGTCTAAATATCCAATTTTTCCTGCTTCTTTAATAAGACGCTGAATTTCTTCAAGAGGCATATCTTCTTTATCGCTGTTATGCTTCCAAAAACAAAAATCGCAATTGCAATTACATTTACTTGTCACCATTAATGAAAAACACAAAGGTTTAGGATTTTTAGAAAGTCTGCTTATCAAACATTCTATAGCCCCCCCCCCCAGGTGACGATAATATTTTAACCTTTCAAATGTCATTTTATTTCTT
>JBJEGL010000156.1:0-2455 GCA_051875035.1 Candidatus Gastranaerophilaceae bacterium
CATTAGGCGAATTAGGCGATCCTGCTGCAACTATACCTTTAATTGAGTCTTTGCGTGAAGACAGAAACGTTGATGTTCGAGTAAGAGCTGCAAGAGCACTTGGCAAATTAGGCGGAAAAATTGTTGTTGAACCGCTTGTAGAGGCTTTAAATGACGAAAACTCTCAAGTTTGCATTACTGCAACTGATGCTCTTATAGAAATCGGTGACGTTGCGACCGATGCGCTTATGGAAATTTTGGATAGTGAAAAAATCAATGTTCGTTGTGATGCAACGAGAGCACTTGGTGAAATAGGAAATCCGAAAGCTGTTGAAAAAATTATAGAAATTCTTAAAGATGAATGGGTAAATGTTAGAATTTATGCTGTTACTTCTCTTGGTAAGCTTAATGACAGACGTGCAGTTCCTGCACTTATAGAAGTTATGCAGAATAAAAAAGAAAATGATTTGGTAAGAGCTGGTGCAGCAGCAGCACTTGGTGTATTAAAAGACCAAAAAGCTTTAATTCCTCTTCGTCAATTGATTATGGAAGCTGAAGAACTTGGTGAACTTGAAGACACTGCATTAAAATCATTTAAGAAAATTATGGCTGCAAACTGGCAGACAGTTCCGGGTGCAAGCCCACAGAAAACAAAATAATTGTATAATTAATTTAGCAATCTCGATAATAAAACCCCTCCTTTATATGAGGGGTTTTTATATTATTGTTTTGTTATTTGTTTAAAAAGCGATAAAATCGGGAATATTATCTTCAAGGATTGTAGAGCAAGGATTAATATTAAATAATGAATATTAACATGGATACATTCTTTCAATCTATAGCTATATTAAGCCATAATTCGTGCTATACACAAAATGAAGAAGAAGATAAATATACAAAAATTGTAGATGAAAATTCCAATTTTTGTGGTTTTTTTAAGCTTGATAATGAGTACAAAATTGTTGTATATGATAAACTCGGGCGTTTTGTAGGGTATTACGCTCCTAATTCATTGGGCAATACGGAAAGATATGATTCAATCGGAAGATTTGCCGGCTATATAGTCCCTGACGAAAGCTTAATTAAATATGATAAACAAGGTGACTATCAAGGTTATTATGCTATTTCGGAAGATGGGCAAATAAGTGAATACAACAGTTCCGGTGACTATGTCGGGCATTTTGCCGAAGAAGATGATACTTTAATTATCAAATATGATTCTTCGGGTATATGTAAATTGTTTTTTGATAAAAAGCTTGCTTAATTACCATTTTTTAAAGACAAAAAATACTGCTAAAATGATGAAAAGAAACCCGACTATATAATTCCATTTTAGTTGCTCCTTCAGATATAAAACTGAAAAGAAAGAAAAAACGATTAATGTAATTACTTCCTGCATCGTTTTTAATTGTGCTGCATCAAAATATTCATGTCCAATTCTGTTTGCCGGAACTTGAAAACAATATTCAAATAAAGCAATTCCCCAGCTTACAAGTATAACAACCCAAAGAGCAGTACCTTTAAATTTTAGATGTCCATACCATGCAAAAGTCATGAATATATTAGAAATTGTCAGAAGAATGAGCGGATAAAATTGTCTAAACATTTATACCACTTCTTTTCCTACGATTTTTGCTATTTTTTTAATGTCTTCTAAAAGAAGAGAAAAATCTTCCGGAGTAAGAGATTGAGCACCGTCACATACAGCACATTCAGGATGAGCATGCACTTCAATTTCCAAACCGTCGCATTCTGCGGCAACCGCAGCTCTTGACATTGGTGCTACTTTATCTCTCAAACCAGTTGCGTGGCTGGGGTCAACAATTACCGGAAGGTGAGATAATTTTTTAACAACAGGAATTGCCGATAAATCAATAGTATTTCTCGTCATAGGCTCATATGTTCTAATACCTCTTTCGCAAAGGATAATTTCTCTATTTCCGCCTGAGAGAATGTATTCTGCTGCCATAAGCCATTCTTCTATAGTTGCGGACATTCCTCTTTTTAGTAAAACAGGTTTATGAATTGTGCCGAGTTCTTTTAGCAGATTAAAATTTTGCATATTTCTTGCACCGACTTGCAGGATATCCGCATATTTTAGCAAAAGAGGGATTTGAGAGATATCCATAACTTCAGTTACGACAGCCATGTCGAATTCCGCTGCAACTTTGCTTATAATTTTTAATCCTTCTTCGCCAAGTCCTTGGAATGAATAAGGTGAAGTTCTGGGTTTAAAAGCACCGCCTCTTAGAACTTTTACGCCCATAGCCGATAATTTGTCTGCTGTTTCATACATTTGTTCTTCTGTTTCAACAGTACAGGGTCCTGCCATAATTCCGACATATTTTCCGCCGAATTTTGCATTTTTAACAGAAATAATTGTATCTTCCTGTTGAAAAGTTCTGCTTGCAAGTTTATAAGGTTCTGTAATTCTTACAACTTCTCTCACTCCTGACATTAATTCAATATTTCTTTT
>JBJEGL010000157.1:0-2444 GCA_051875035.1 Candidatus Gastranaerophilaceae bacterium
AACACATAAGGACGTAATTTAGGTGCTTGAGCGTGAATAGTCGTATCAAGATTATTTATTTCCCAACCTTTATTCCTTATTATAGAAACAGCTTCTTTTAAAAGTTCAGAGCTGTCGGCATTCTTATATTTTGGGTCATTATCAGGAAAATGAGCACCAATATCCTCAAGACATAATGCACCAAAAAGAGCATCTATAATTGCGTGAATTAAAACATCCCCGTCGGAATGTGCTTTAAATCCTTTTTCGTACGGAATTTTTATTCCGCCTAATATAAAATCTCGATTTTCAACAAGCACGTGGATATCTGTACCTTGCCCAATGCGGTATTGAGTCATTATTCTTCTCCGCAAATAAATTTTTCAACGGCTTTTACTACGCCGTTATTATTAACTGTATCTGTAATATAGTCTGCATAACCTTTTAAGGTTTCAGTAGCATTACCCATTGCAACGCCAATTCCTGCACAGGTTAAAAGTTCAATGTCATTATTTTGATCACCGCAAGACATAATTTCTTCTTTTTTTATTCCGAACATATTTGCAACATATTCAACCGCATTTCCCTTGGATACACCCGAGGCACAGATTTCGCAGAAATTATGCGTCGACATTGCCGCATAAATTTTATCACCGTATTTTTCTTTGAGATGTTTGGTTAACCATTGTATTTTCTTTGAATCATCATCAATAACCAATATTTTATTAAAGCTTTTAAAATCATTTGTTCTAATATCTTCAACTATTGTATAGGGAATTAATTGTGCATCCGAATAATTTTTTACATAATCTGTTTCTTTTTCTGCATAAAGTTTATCATTTATATATATATTCGGATAAATGTCTAATGTTTTTAAATAATCAAGAATATCAAGAGCTAAATCTCTTTCAAGTCCAATTTCATACATAACTTCGCCGGTTTTAGGATTATGTATAGTCGCACCCTGATAACAAATTACCGGAGTATTTACATTTAACGGAGCTATTACTTGATTTGCCGAAAAAAATGTTCTTCCTGTTGCAATTACAAATTTAACCCCTTTTTCACGAATTTTATTTATGCATTCTAATAATTCCGGTGTAAATGCTTTTCCGTTAAAAATTGTTCCGTCTATATCACAAACTAACATCTTTATCATAATTTATATGCCCTCATCAGTGTACAAATCGTTTTAGCGTCACATATTTCGCCAGTTTTTATCATTTCAAATACTTTTGATTTTTCTATTTCCAGAAAGTCTACAAACTCACCTTCATCAGGGTGTGGCATTCCTGCCAAAAGATTTTGTGCAAAAAACAAGTATATTTTTTCACTACAAATCGCAGGTGATGTATAAATATATCCTAAAGATGTCCATTTTGCAGCCGAATACCCTGTTTCCTCTTCAAGTTCTCTTTTTGCAGCAGATAATACGTCCTCATTGCCGTGATCAAGTTTACCCGCTGGAAGCTCAAACATAATTTGCTGCGAGCCGTATCTGAATTGTTTTACAAATATGATTTTATCGTCTTTTTCTGCGGCAATTGTTACCCCTCCGCTATGAATAACAACTTCCCTGCTTTGAATTTCACCATTACCTAATTTTGATTTATCTGAACGAACTTCAAAAACTTTGCCGTCAAAAACCGTATTTTTTTCAATAGTTTCTTCTGTATAAATCATACTTTCTCCAAAAACATAATATACCAATCATGTAATCTTACAAACACTTTTTCAAAATTAAAGATGTATTTATCCCTCCAAATGCAAAATTATTTGTCATTGCTGTTTCAATGTCGAAAATTCTTGCATTATTGGTAATGTAGTCAAGTTCTGCACAATTTGTATCGAGGCTTTTCAAATTTATATTGGGACAAAACCAGGAATTGTTCATCATTTCTACCGTCAATACAGTCTCGATAGCTCCGCAAGCTCCAAGTGTATGCCCTGTATAACATTTAATTGAACTTACGGGAACACTGTCTTTGAAAATACTGTATGTAGCACGGGATTCTGCAATATCTCCCTGTATAGTTCCTGTTGCGTGAGCATTTATATATCCTATCTGCTCAGCAGAAATATTAGCACTTTCAAGAGATTGTTTCATTACCTGTGCCATTGTTTCCGCATTTGGATTTGTAATATGGGTGCCGTCCGTGTTTGTCGAAAATCCTATTACTTCCGCATATATTTTGGCACCTCTGGCTTTTGCGTGTTCATATTCTTCTAATATTACAGTACCGGCTCCCTCTCCGATTACAAGTCCGTCTCTGTCTTTATCAAATGGAGCTGGTGAAAGTTTCGGTGCATCATTTTTTTGACTTGTAGCATATAATGTATCAAATACAGCAATTTGTGTTGGATGTAGTTCTTCTGCACCTCCCGCAATCATTACTGTTTGCAATCCGCTTTTAATTGCCTCGTATGCAAGACCGATGGACATAGAACCTGATTTACATGCAGTC
>JBJEGL010000158.1:0-9045 GCA_051875035.1 Candidatus Gastranaerophilaceae bacterium
AATTGGTTCAGAATGACAAAATATTTTTTATAGCAGTAGAATAAAACTTTAGTTTGCTTCTTTAGGAATACCTTTTTTAAAGTTAAAAAAAAAGCGGCTTGAAAGCCGCTTTTTTATCTTTACCAAACTATGGTTTTTGTAAAAATTCAGGAATGTCAAGAAGATTGATTTCATTTGAATTTGAACTGTTTCTTGTTGTATTCGGCGGCAATGTATTTGCTCCGATATTATTTGCCGAAGCATTCGTATTAGGCGTAGAATTAGAAACGTTACCCGCATTTAAGCCTGAATTTACAGGAATTGAGTTAGTTGTTTGAGCAGGCTGAACATTTGCTGTATTTACGGAAGGCTGCGGTGTTGTTAAATTCTTTCCAGAAAATATCGCATTAATATCAAGTGATTTGATAGCTTTATCTTGTTCCGAAACATTCGGTTTCAAATCAAAACCTGTTGCAATAACCGTAACTTGAATTTCACTGCCATTCATAACATTTTCGTTAATAACAGCACCAAATGTGAAGTTTGCATCTTCCGCAATTTCTTTTTGAATAACTTGAGATGCTGCGTTGATTTCGTGCAATGTCATATCGGGTCCGCCTGTTACGTTAACAATTACACCAGTTGCACCCTTAAGAGAAGATTCAATAAGAGGTGAATTAATTGAAGCATTTGCAGCTTGAACAGCTCTGCCTTCACCGCTTTGAATACCAATACCCATCAATGCTGTACCCGAATTCTTCATTATTGCTTGAACATCAGCAAAGTCAACGTTTACAACACCCGGAAGTGCTACAATATCAGAAATACCTTGTACACCACGAGTTAAAACCTCATCAGCAAGTGAAAAAGCATCAATCAATGTAGCTTTACTACCTGCAACCTGCAGCAATCTTTCGTTAGGAACAACAATAATTGCATCAACTTCTTCTTTAAGTTTGCTTAAACCTTCGTTTGCAAACTTCATTTTTCTTGTTCCTTCAAAAGAAAAAGGTTTTGTAACAACAGCAATAGTCAATGCACCGCTGTCTTTAGCAATTTTTGCAACAATAGGAGAAGCACCTGTTCCGCTGCCACCGCCCATGCCTGCAGTAATAAAGACCATATCTGAACCGCTTACAGCTTCCGTAATACGTTCTTTACTTTCTTTTGCCGCATTTTCACCAACTGCCGGATTTCCGCCTGCACCTAAACCGTGCGTCAAGCTTGCACCAAGCTGTATTCTGTGATCTTCTTGTGCTTTTGATAACTTTAAAACTTGCAAATCAGTATTCATGACCCAAAAATCAACACCTTGCATGCCGTTTGTTATCATTCGGTTTACGGCATTTCCGCCGCAACCGCCGACTCCGAATACCTTTATCTTTGCTGGGCTCAAATCATCTTGAGCTGAGAAATTATCATACATGTTACAGGACCTCCGAATATATCCTCTTTTAATAAATATCCCTTGATTTATAAAACCTCTGTTCAATGAAATTTTAATATACAACGGCTTGGGGATATTTTTTAACCATTCTTCTTGACCGCCTATAGATATTATACTATTTAAAATACATAAAATAGTAAAGTGAAATTTTTTTTTTGCAAAGAAATGTTATAAATCTTTAATAAATCAATATCTGTCTAAAAAATATATGCTTAACTTTGTTTACGTTTCTGTATTAATAAAAATTTTCACACGAAAGATTATGCAATCTGATTCATATTTTCATTTACATTATCTGATTTTGGCAGAATTGATTTTATTGTTGAGTTTCCCAATGATTTATTTCCCGAATAAGGAAAATTTAAAAATAAACTTTGCAGAACATGAAATATACTTTTGAAAATTTGCTGACGTACTTCTTTTTTATCTTTTTTAGAAGAACCCGCATAATCACCTTCATAAATATTGAATTTAGGTTCTTCGGGTAACGTTATGGGAACAGTGTAATTTATTGCATTAAATCTCTCATCATATTTTGCAGTATGTCTGCGTACGGGAATGTATTGCCCCAAGACAACATATCCGGATTCATCCGCAGTCTTAAAACTCTGAAGCACTTTCTGCTTCTCGTTTTCACTATTACTCATACTCACACTCACTGTTCCTTTAAAAAAGGATAGTTATCTTCGTATAAAAATTATACCACAAATGGTTTTATTTTTCACCTATGAATTACAAAAATTACATTTTCTGCATAAATATCAGCAAAGATCTTCTTAAAACCGGAACGAATTTTTCTACCTTTTCTTGTTAATATTGATTTTACGATTTTTATTTCTTTTTTGTCACAATAGTCAAAAAAATCTTTTACCGTTAATAAATGAATATTCGGTGTATCATACCATTCAAACGGAAGATTTTCAGTTTTTGGCATTTTTCCCTTAAACAACAAGTATGCCCGAATTCTCCAATACGCAAAATTCGGAAAACTTACAATTGCATTTTTACCGACTCTTAACATTTCTTGAATTACATAATCCGGTTTTTGCACTGATTGAAGCGTTTGGTTTAATACAACATAATCCATTTCTCCATCTGCAAAATCAGCAAGACCTTCATCTATATCACCCTGAATAACTGACAAACCCTTATGAATACTCTCAATTACCTTATCTTGATTAATTTCTATTCCTTTACCTTTTACGTGTTTTTCGTCAATTAATCTTTTCAAAAGAACACCGTCACCGCAGCCCAAATCCAAAACAGAAGCATGTTCATCAATTAAATTAACAATAAACGAGTAATCCGGATGTAAGCTTTTTTCTTTTTCTTTGTCCATTATTAGTTATCCTTTTTCAAAAAAGAACTGATAATTTCAGTTTGTGTTTGAAATTCCAACAAAAATGCATCATGCCCGCAAGGTGATTGAATTTCGCAGAAAGAAACATCTTTACCTGCTTGAACAAGGGCTTTTGTAATTTCTTTTGATTGGGCTGTCGGGAATAGCCAATCCGTTGAAAAAGAAATGATTAAGAAAGCACATTTTGCTTTTTCAAAAGCTTTTTCAAGAGAACCGTATTTATCCGCTAAATCAAAATAATCTACAGCTTTTGTAATATACAGGTAACTGTTTGCATCAAATCGTTCTACAAACGTTAACCCTTGATGCTGCAAATAACTTTCGACCTGAAAATCAATACCAAAATCAAAATCAGGTTTTTCTTTATCCTGCAATCTTCTTCCGAATTTTTTATGCATGGCTTCTTCGCACAAATAAGTTATGTGTCCTACCATTCGAGCAACAGAAAGACCTCTTTCCGGAGGTGTCTTGTCATAATAGTCACCATTGCAAAAATTTATGTCCGAAAGAATTGCATTTCTTCCGACAGCATTAAAAGCGATACCTTGTGCCGTAAGTCTTGCCGTAGAAGCAATTACAACCGCTTTATAAACATATTCGGGGTACATAACAGACCATTCAAGAGCCTGCATACCGCCCATTGAACCGCCGGCAACAACCATTTTTTTTATACCTAATGCATCAACAAGAATTTTTTGAACATTAACAACATCTTCCATTGTAATAACAGGAAACGTTAAGCCATAAGGTTTTCCTGTTTCGGGATTCATCGAAGAAGGTCCCGTTGTCCCAGAACATCCACCAAATATATTTGATGCAACAATAAAGTATTTATTTGTATCAAAAGCTTTACCCGGCCCAATCATTTCATCCCACCAACCGCGTTTTTTATCATTTTCATTATGATATCCCGCGGCATGGGCATCTCCCGTCAAAGCATGGAGTACAAGAATGGCATTGTCTGCCGTTTCATTTAAAGTTCCGTAGGTTTCATATGCAATTTCCAAAGGACCAAAATCTACCCCCGAAGTGAGCTTTATCTTCCCGTCATATTTATATATTTTTGTTTCAACTTTACCTACCGAATTATTCATTAAACTTTCTCTAATTTGAGCAATGTACATTAATTCTTTTTAACATGGTTTTTTCTGAGTTCTTCTGTCTTTTCAATATCAAACTGTTTATACAGCAAAGTAAACCAAGCACACCTGAGAGGTAAAAGCATACATGTTGCAACTCCGGCTACTATCATAGATACAATATCTTTTGCCCATGCATAAGAATCAAAAATAAAGTTTGTTTTTATATCATTAAAATCCGATGCGGACAAAGGAAGACTATTAAGTATATAAAAAATAATATTATCATACGCTTCTTTTATCGGTAAAATATCTATATATTTTTGCACAGGATAGCTTAAAACATTTGTTATATTGATTTTTTCACAAACGAAAACCGTTAATTGCGGTAAAATCCAGTATGTTATAAGACCCGAAAAGACTAAAAGCAGTGAAGTCATGGCAAAATTACCTTTTACAAGGTAAAAACTTCTCTTTAAAGCCCCAAAAGGAGTAACGGATTCCTCAAGCATAAAAACTTGGAATGCCAAACAAAAATATACCGCCAATATACCAATCGGTATTGATATTAAAGGTATACAACCTATTAAGCCTAAAATAGAAATTAATAAAAGTAATACAATATACTTTCCCAATCTTTTTTTCACGATATCCGTATGAGTTTTTGTATCAAGAGGATGATTTTTCATTTTTTCCCCACGTGACACATAAACCATTGAATTTAGTGCAGGATACGCAATCATATAATCTAAAAAAGCTTTACAAAAAATCAAAAAGCCCGGAAATACGCAAATCAACAATATTGTAAATACAAAAAGAATATTATCAAAAATCGGATAACTTTTAATTAATATCGGAAGATTTATAACAAAAAAATAATTGACGGTAAAAATTAAAACTAAACCTATTAATTGTCCAAATACAGGGAAAAGCATATATCTGAAAAAAGCAGGCAGATATTTTAA
Source organism: Candidatus Gastranaerophilaceae bacterium (assembly GCA_051875035.1). Taxonomy (GTDB): domain Bacteria; phylum Cyanobacteriota; class Vampirovibrionia; order Gastranaerophilales; family Gastranaerophilaceae; genus RUG841. The sequence continues at coordinate 4,831 of JBJEGL010000158.1, forward strand.
ATAAATACAAATACCTTCCCACAAAATTTTCATTGTTAAAATAAATCTGCTGTCAGTTTTTTTTGCCATAATTTTTCACGATTTTATTATATAATAATACAGGTAACAAGAATTATACACTATGAATACAACAAAAGATACTATAAAACAAATATTTGAAAAATTAACAGAAGATGATTACAAAACAATTGCCGATTTTCACATACATACAAATGCATCTGACGGGAAATTTTCTACGGAAGAAATTTTAATTCAAGCAGAAAAAAAAGGATTAAAATATGTTGCAATATGCGATCATAATACCACCGAAGGATATAAAAGAATAAACTTGAACGAACATCCTGAACTTATTACAGGTATTGAATTTGATTGCTGGTATCGAGGAATTTTTCTTCATTTATTGGGCTACGGTATAGAGATAAATTCAGATTATCTAAAACCTTTTTTAGCAAAAAATAAAGCCGAAACGGAAAAAGATATAGTCAGAATTTTTTCAAAACGTAATGTTCCGAAACTAATTGATGCAATTCATAAAGCAGGCGGCATAGCTGTTCTCGCCCATTCTGCATGCTGTTGGACAATTAACCATGAGCATTTTGTAAAATGTATGATAAAAATCGGTTTAGATGGTTTAGAATGTTACTATCCATACAGAAGGCATCGAGGAATTATAAAATTTCATAAAGCAGGCAGCATTAAAAAAATTGCCGATAAACTCGGTTTAATAAAAACCGGCGGCTCTGATACACACGGAAATCTTATTTAGGAGAAATACATGAATATTTTTGGAATTATGATATTTTGCATTTTTGTATTTGCTTTGGGACTTTTCATCGGAATTTATGTAAAAAAACAAGAAACCGAAAGACTTATACAAGAAAAAAACACTTTAAAAATCAAAAATGAAGAACTTTCAGAACAAGCTCAAAATCTTACTAATGAACTTTCAGCAGGAAAAACTAAGCTTGAGTTACTTTCCGAAATACACAATAAGCTTCTTCTCGAAAAAGAATCTCTAATATCAGAAAATAATAAACTATCAGAACACATGCAAGCACTTTCAAATGAACTTTCGGAAGACAAAATAAAACTTGATATGCTTTCTGAAATGCAAAAACTTATAAAAGAGGATTTTACCGTTATTGCAAATAAAGTTATTAAAGAAGAACAAAGCGACTTAAGAGAACAAAACAGAGAAGCTCTTGAAGAAAAATTGAAACCTTTAAAAGAAAATTTTGATAAATTCCGTGAAAAAGTAGAAGAATTTAATAAGCAAGGTGAAAATAATACCGCAGTTATAAAAACACAAATCCAAACTTTGGTAAACGAAAGCCTTGCAATCAAAACAACAGCAAATGATTTGAGCAGTGCAATAAAAGCTAATTCTCAAGTTAGAGGTGCTTTTGGAGAAATGATTTTAGAAAACCTTCTGCAACAAGCGGGACTAATTAATAAAAATGACGATATGGAAAAGGGAAATTATATAACTCAACACACTTTTACAGATTTATCAGATTTAGGAACCCGCCCCAGACCCGATGCTGTTGTATTTTTTCCTGATAATAAACATATTATTATTGATTCAAAATGCCCTTTAAATAATTTTGTAGAATTTATTAACAGTAATGACAACAACCAAAAACAATCATATCTTAATCTTTTCTATAAATCAGTTATTGATATGATTGAAGAATTAAGCTCAAAATATAATTCACTCGAAGGCTTAAATACTCCTGAATTTAAATTAATGTTTATTCCGCTTGAATCTTGTGCAAGTTATATATATACAAACAGTGAGATAACAGCAAAAGCAGCCAAACAAAACATTGTATTAGTCTGCCCTTCAACACTTTTAGCAACATTAAAAATAATAAATAAAACCTGGATACAAAAAAATCAAGCCGAAAATTTGGATAGAATATTAAAAACAGCAACTGCTGCTTACGATAAACTTGTTCTTTTTATAAAAAAATCTGAAGAGATAAGAAAAAATATGACATCAGTACAAACAGCATTTGACTCTCTATTTACAACAACAAGTGGTCGAGGCGGATTAATTAAGCAAATAGAAGGACTAAGAGAATTAGGCATGCACATTAAATCCAAAGTCGATGAAAAATATTTAACTGAAAATATAGAAATTACAACAGTCGCAGAATAAAAAAATCCCCGTTTATCACAAGGATAACGGGGGATTTTTAGAAAAAATATTATTATTTTCTATCGCTTTTCTTCGATGACGTTTTAAATATTCTAAAACATCGGATTCATAAAACCTTATAGCATCAGGATATTCAATATAATCAATTAATTTTCTGTCCGCCATTTTATACACGGTTGAACGTGATATACCAAGAATTTCCGCTGCCTTTTTAGCATCTATAATTTTTTCATATTTTTCTTGCTGTGTTTTCAAATTCGATTTCATAATTCCTCCATAATAGTTTTACCAATCAGCTGCAATATCAATGCTGATTTTCTTTTCCATCCCCATAAGAATATGATATCTTGATAGGTAGTTAAAAATTTTAATGTATTTTCCGATTTACCATAATTAACAAAAATATTGTTTTATATTCGCTCTCAGAAAATCTCCCACTTGATTTTTTAACAAATATGGATATGGCGGCAGACAAGTTATATCAATTTTACCGACGGAAGTTGTTTTTGGATGTGATTTACCAAACTCATAATGAGTCATAACTGTATTTGGAGTAACTTCAATACCATATTTTTTACACAAGTCCGAAACAAACGAAAACAATTTATTAAGCTGTACATCCGTTAACGGATATTTTGTACTTTCAATATTACCATTAAAATTAGCCATTCCGCAAACAGCAACACCGATACTTTCTGTATTGCCACCGCCTGTATGTTGAGCGTATTTACCGTCATAACAGTTTAAATTATCCTCAGGTTTATATTTTCCGTTATAAATTTTACCATCTTTGTCAATTACAAAATGATAATGTTGCAAATCAGAAGTATTCGGATAATGTCCACCTGCCGTCCAATGTAAAATTATTCGTTTCATTCCTGTTTACCCTTAAAACTGTTAACGGCAAAAGTCATAATAACATCGTGAATATCATTAATTTTGCACTTCATTTCATCCATATCTTCTTTAAGATTAGAAACGGTTTCTTTACTTGCATAATCCGTTTTTAGGCACTCTGCCCACTCGTGACGGGTTTTTGAACATTCGGCAATTGATTTATACTTCAAACCGATTAACCAATCGCAAGCTTTAATTATTGCGAAAAATACAAGTGCCGTGGCAGATATGCTCACACAAGCTATTGTTATATAATGTTCCATTTTAGTTCACCTTTTCAAACTCTTTTTGTAATTTCTCTATACTTTTTTCAATTTTACTTTTTTGCTTGTAAAACCTTTTAAACAATCGTTTTTCATCTTTGTTAAGGCTGTCGTAAAATAACCTTGCAAGCCACATTGTAAATTGGCTGTCCATTGCAAAATATTCCCGCATTTGCCAATGTATTTGCTCAGCTAAGTCTGTTGCTTCTTTTAAATCTTTTCGGTCTTGTATTACAACTGTTTCGGACTGTTTTTCTTTATCTGTTTTAAATTTTTCGGATAAGCTCCTGCCAAAATCGGCAAGAGCTTTTACCATATCCGCTATTGAAGTGAACATTTATACATCCTTTCTCACTTCGTTCGCAATAAACGGCATTACAGGTCTTGCTCCTCGCAAGCCCTTCCAGCCTCTGCTCACTCGTTCTTTTTAAAAAAGCCTACAACATCTTTAATGTCATAAATAAGCTCTTTAAGGTCGGTTACAACCTCTTTAAATTTGGACATTTTTTCATTGTCCGTAATAATTTCCTTAATAAATGCCAAAATGTCAAAAAAGTTAATTGCCATAATCATTTCTCCTTTCTGTAAGTTTTTTAAATAATTTTATGAATTTATCAGTAAAATACACGCCTCGGCAGCTTATTGTGTATTCAATCGGGCTGTTACTCTTTTTACAATGAGCTTTAGCTTCGGTTCTGAAGCTTGAAAATTCGGGACGCTCGATATATAAAACAAACTTATTAAGCGATATTTTCAAAGCCTTGGCAGCTTCTTTATACGTTAAAATCGCCATAGTTAATGTCGATTCCTTCCAATTCTTCAAGGGTTTGAGCGTTTTCAATTGCCGTTTTGAAGGCAATATATTTTTCGCTCCAAATAGTGTTTTTATATGCT
>JBJEGL010000159.1:0-9036 GCA_051875035.1 Candidatus Gastranaerophilaceae bacterium
TATCAAGACCGCTCAAGCAAGGGGTTTCATTTTCTGCCAGATAATCGGAAAAAGACTTTTTATTTTCAAGATGTTCTTCCGCATTTTCTTTTATTACAAATGCAGAAACCTGTATCTTTTTTGACTCTTCAAAATCTTTTTCTATACCGTAATTTCCAATCAACGGATATGTCATTACGACAATCTGAGAAGCATAAGAAGGGTCTGTCAAAATTTCTTGATAACCCGTCATTGAAGTATTAAAAACCAATTCTCCCATAATTGTTATGTCGTTTAAATTGGCTTCCGCTTCAAAAATTGTGCCGTCTTCAAATAAAATATGAGCCTTACTCATTTGCTTCTCCTAAAACTTTATCAAGTATTGAAACGGCTTCATCAACGTTTTCTTTTGTTATGATTAGAGGCGGAACAAATCTTATTATGTTTGTTCCCGCTCCGATTACAAGCAAGCCTTTTTCCATACATTTATTCATAATTTCTCTTGCAGGTATCGTTAATTCCATACCAAGCATTAGTCCGAGTCCTCTGACTTCCTTTATAAAAGAGTATTTTTCCGCAAGTTTTTGAAGTTCTGCTTTTAAATAAGTACCTGTTTCTTTTACATTATCTAAAAGATTTTCTTTCGTAAGTTTAGTCAAAACAACTTTGGCAGATGCACAAGATACTGGATTGCCGCCAAATGTTGAGGCATGGTCGCCCGCTTCTAATATTGTTGCTGCTCTTCCTTTTGCAGCACAAGCTCCTATCGGGAGTCCGTTTGCCAATCCTTTTGCCATTCCTGCCATATCAGGTTCGACGCCGTATGTTTGATATGCAAAAAGTTCTCCCGTTCTGCCTATTCCGCATTGTACTTCGTCAAATCCGAGTAAAATATTTTTGTTGTCACAAAGTTTTCTCAGTCCTTGCAAAAATTCGGCAGTTGCCGGCTTCATGCCACCCTCGCCCTGCATGGGTTCAACAATAATTGCACAGGTGTTTTCATCAACAAGTTCTTTTATACTTTCTAAATTATTAAATTCTGCATAAAAAATATCAGGTAACAACGGGGTAAACGATTTTTGATATTTCGTTTGGCCTGTTGCCGTTATTGCTCCTGTTGTTCTTCCATGAAAGGAATTTTTCATTGTAATAATTTTGGTGCAGTTTTCACCTTTTGTTTTGCCGAATTTTCTTGCTATTTTGAGCATTGTTTCTGTTGCTTCCGCTCCGCTGTTACAAAAGAAAACTTTTTCAAAACAAGAATTTTTAACAAGAATTTCTGCAACTTCTGCTTGAGGACGGCTGTAATATAAATTGGAACAATGATTAAATCTGCTAATCTGTTCGGTTATTGCATTGATACATTCTTTATCTCCATAACCCAATGAATTTACTGCAATACCTGCTGTGAAATCTAAATATTTTTTTCCTTTTTCATTAAACAGATAAACACCTTCTCCGCTTACAATTTCAGTATCAAAACGGTTATATGTATGCATTATGTATTCATCACTTAATTTTTTAGTATTGTCCATTTTTATTCCTCAATTACTGTTCCGATTCCGTCATGAGTATATATTTCAAGAAGCAGAGAGTGTTTTATTTTTCCGTTAATTATGTGAACGGATTTTACTCCCGATTTTATTGCTCTTGCACAGGATTTAACCTTTGGAATCATTCCGCCGCTTATGCTTTTGTCTTTTATCATTTTGTCTATTTCTGACGGTGTAATCTTTGAAAGCAATGAATCGGGATTTTCCGCATCTTGTCTTACTCCGTCTATATCCGTCATAAAAACAAGTTTATTTGCTTTTAGTGCAATTGCTATTTCTACGGCTGCGTGGTCGGCATTTATATTGTATGTTTCTCCGTTTTCATCAGTTCCTATCGGTGATATGACGGGAATAAAAGACGAATTAATAAGCGTTTGGATAATTTGCGGATTAACCCTAAATATCTCTCCGACAAATCCTATGTCATCAGGACTTTTTAATGCCTCGATTAATAAACCGTCTTTGCCCGAAATTCCGACTGCTTTTGTTTGATGTTTCTGAAAATCCGATACGATAGATTTATTCACCATGCCCGACAAAACTTCTTCAACGGTTATGACTGTTTGTTTGTCTGTAACCCTCAATCCGTTTTTAAATTCGGGTTCTATTCCTGCCGTTTTTAAAGCTTTATTAATTGCAGGACCTCCTCCGTGAACAACAACGGGATTTATTCCTACTGCCTTCAAATAGGCAATATCACCTATTACAGAATGTTTAATTTGTTCGTCTGTCATTGCACTTCCGCCATATTTTATAACGACCGTTTGACCGTTAAATTTATTAATATACGGCATTGCTTCAACAAGTGTTTCTGCTTTATCTATGTATTTTTGAAGATTCATTATGTTCTGTACTCCGCATTTATTTTTACGTATTCATAGCTTAAATCGCAGCCCCAGCCCGTAATTTCGGAAATTCCTTCCTGCATAATTACATCTATTTTGATTTCTCTTTCGTCTAAAATTTTGAGAGCAAATTCTTCGTCAAAATTGTATGGTTTGCCGTTTTCAAATAAGTCAATTTCTCCTGCTTCGTTTTTAAAAGAAATTTTAACTTTATTTGGGTCAAATTGAACTCCCGATGCTCCCATTGCCGACAAAATTCTTCCCCAGTTAGCATCTTTTCCGAAAAAAGCCGTCTTTACAAGTTGGGAATTTAAAATAGCTTTGCATAAAACTTTTGCGTCAACTTTCGTTTTTGCTCCGATTATTTTAACTTCAAGAAATTTTGTTGCACCTTCGCCGTCTTTGACTATTTGTTTTGCAAGAAATTTTACAACGTAATCCACCGCTTCCGCAAAGGTTTTAAAATCCTCATTCTCTTTATCAATTAATTCATTTTCTGCCATTCCGTTTGCTAAAATCAAACAAGTATCGTTTGTACTCGTTTCACCGTCAACGGTAATCATATTAAACGAATCATCAATACAGGGCTTAAATGCTTTATCAAGCATTTCCGGAGTAATTGCGGCATCAGTTGTCAAAAATCCCAACATAGTTGCCATATTCGGATGAATCATTCCCGAACCTTTCGCAATACCCGATACCTTGACCGTTTTTCCGCCAAGTTTTATACTTACGGTTATATTTTTTTTGAAAGTATCGGTTGTCATAATTGCTTCAGCACAATCATTTGCCGACGATTGTGCGTTTGAAAGTGTTTTGCTTACTTCTTTTATTCCTTCTAATATGACATCTCTGTTTAAAAGCTGTCCGATAACTCCCGTTGAGGAAACAAGAACTTCATTCTCATTCAAATTTAAACATTCCGCAAGCATTTTAGAACAATCAACCGCATCTTTATATCCTTGTTCTCCCGTACAGGCATTTGCATTTCCGCTGTTTATTGCTATCGCTGAAATATTGCGGTTTTCACTCAAAACTTTTTGTGCAAGCTGCAATGGTGCGGCTTTTACTACATTTTTTGTAAATACTGCCGAACATACTGCCGGCTTTTCGCTGTATATTATTCCTAAATCTTTTTTATATTTTTTTATTCCAACGTGCTTTCCTGCGGCTTTAAAGCCTTTAGGTGATGTTATTCCGTCTTGTGTTATTTCCATATCTCGTCCTGTCTATGCGGGGAAAAATCCTGCATTATTTATAGCTGTCCATTCTTCAAATCCGAACATTAAATTCATGTTCTGAACGGCTTGTCCTGCCGCTCCTTTTACCAAATTATCTATCGCTCCGATTACAATAACACTATTTGTGCGTTTATCAATCGTAAAACCGATATCTATAAATTCTGAGCCTTTCACCCTGTTTGTTTCGGGGAAAAGACCTTCTTTTAAAAGTCTTACAAAATATTTATCGCCATAATATTTATTGTATGCAGCTTTTAATGTTTCATAGTCTGCTTCACCGCTTAATTTAGCGTAGCAGGTTGCTAAAATGCCTCTGTTCATCGGCGTTAAATGAGGTGTAAAAATTAAATTAATATCTTCTCCCGCTGCTAATGAAAGCTCCTGTTCAATTTCGGGTGTATGTCTGTGTGATGCTACTTTATATGCCTTTATTGACTCATTGCATTCACAATAAGATGTGCCTAAGTCGGGTTTTCTTCCTGCACCTGTTACTCCTGATTTTGCATCGATAATAATACTGTTTGTATCAATTAACTTTTCTTTTACTAACGGATAAAGACTCAAAATACTGCAAGTTGTATAACAACCGGGGTTTGCGATAAGTCTTGCCTTTTTTATTTCATCCGCATAAATCTCGCAAAGTCCGTATACTGCTTCTTTTAAAACATCTTCTCCAAAATGTTCCACTCCGTACCATTTTTCGTATGTTTTTTTATCTTTTATTCTGAAATCCGCTCCGATATCAATAACTTTGCATTTTTCAAGGATATTTTTTGTGATTTTTTTAGAAGCTATTCCATGCGGCAAAGCTATGAACATTACATCACATTCTTCCGCTATTTTTTCCGTATCATCTTCAGTGCAGATTAAATCTGTAATTTTATTGAAATTCTGATAAATATCCGCATAATTTTTGCCGATATAGCTGACAGAAGTTACTTTTGTAACTTCAACATTCGGATGATTATATAAAATTCTGAAAAGTTCCTGTCCTACGTATCCAGTAGCACCGATTATTGCTGCTTTTATCTTATTCATTAGCTTTTATCCATTCTTCATTCATAGAAATTACTTTTTCTACCGCCTCTTTTGCAGGTCCCCCAATTACTTTCCTTGATTTGACGGAGTTTTTAATGTCTATTGCTTCATACAAATCTTTATCAAATAATTCATTAATTTTTTTGTATTCCCCAATTTCCATTGTATCCAAAGTCGTTTCATGTTCAAGACAATATCTGACGGCTTTTCCGGAAGCTTCGTGAGCATCTCTGAACGGTAAGCCTTTTTTTACAAGGTAATCTGCAACATCTGTTGCGTTCAAAAATCCTTCCGCACATGCTTTTAACATTTTATCTTTATTGATAGTCAGTGTTTCAAGCATTTCCGGTAAAATTGCAAGGCAAAGTTTTACTGTATCAAAAGCATCAAATAATGGTTCTTTATCCTCCTGCATATCTTTGTTGTATGCAAGAGGCAGCGATTTCATTGTTGTTAAAAGTGATGTTAAAGAGCCGTATACCCTACCCGTTTTTCCTCTGATTAATTCTGCTATATCCGGGTTTTTCTTTTGCGGCATAAGGCTGCTGCCAGTCGAATATCCGTCATCAATTTTCACAAATTGAAATTCTCTGCTTGCCCATAATATAATTTCTTCGCAAAATCTGCTTAAATGGGTCATTATTAATGATAAATCAGCCAGAGTTTCTATTGCAAAATCTCTATCCGAAACTGCATCAAGGCTGTTTAGGCAAATGTTTTCAAAGCCTAATAATTCTGCCGTTTTGTATCTGTCAATATTATGAGGTCCGGTTGCCAATGCTCCTGCACCTAACGGTAATATGTTTACACGTTTATAACAATCTTTTAATCTCGAAAAATCTCTTTTAAACATTTCAACATATGCTCCGAGATGATGGGCAAATGTTATGGGCTGTGCCCTCTGCAAGTGTGTATATCCCGGCATAATCGTTTCCGTATGCTCTTTTGCAATAGCTAACAATACTTTAATCAAGTCAACAAGCTGAGATTGAATGCTCTGAAGTTCTTCTTTTACATACATTCTGACATCAAGTGCAACTTGGTCGTTTCTGCTTCTTGCTGTATGAAGCTTTTTCCCTGCCGCACCGATTTTTTCTGTCAAAAGTTTTTCAACAAACGTATGAATATCTTCTAAATCACAGTTAAAATCAACTTTTCCGTTTTCAATATCTTCGAGAATTTCTTCAAGAGCTGGGCAGATAAGGTCTTTTTCTGCCTCTGTCAAAATTCCTTGATGGCAAAGCATTGTTGCATGAGCAATACTGCCTTTTATGTCATACTTATAAAGTCTCTTATCAAATCTCAAAGAGGAATTAAAGTCATTTGCCGATTTGCTGAGTTCCTTAGAAAATCCTGAACCCCAGAGCTGTTTCATTCTTTTTTCTCCATTATTGTTCGTTATTGAATTTTTTAACAAGTGCATTTACCTTCAACGGTAAACCAAACAGGTTAATAAATCCTTCCGCATCTTTGTGGTTGTATAATTCACCTGTTGTGAAACTTGCTAAACTTTCATTATATAATGAATATTTTGATTCTGCTCCTGCAGGTGTTACGTTGCCTTTATATAATTTAAGTTTAACTTTTCCTGTTACATTCTTTTGCGTTTCATCAACAAATGCCGAAAGAGCTTCTCTTAAAGGAGTGAACCATTGTCCGGCATAAACTGCTTCCGCAAATTTATTCGCAACAATCGTTTTGAAAGATTGAGTTTCCTTATCAAGACAAAGATATTCAAGTTCTTTATGTGCTGCGTATAAAATCGTTCCTCCGGGTGTTTCATAAACCCCTCTTGATTTCATTCCGACAACTCTGTCTTCTACCATGTCAATTGTTCCGATTGCGTTTCTTCCGCCGATTTCGTTTAATTCTTCAACCATTTTGGCAGGAGAAATTTCTTTTCCGTTTAATTTTACGGGTTCACCTTTTACAAATTCAATTTCAACATATTCTGCCTTATCCGGTGCTTGTTCCGGTGTTACGGACATGTGTAAAAGTGAATTATATTTCGGTTCTAACGAAGGATCTTCGAGTTCTAAGCCTTCATGGCTTATGTGCCAGAGGTTTCTGTCTCTTGAATATGTATCGCCTTTTTTCATTGGAACTTCGATTCCTCTTTTTTCAAGATATGCAACTTCGTCTTCTCTTGATTGAATGTCCCAAATTCTCCAGGGAGCTATGATTTTTAATTCCGGTGCAAGTGCTTTTACCGTAAGTTCAAATCTTACCTGGTCATTGCCTTTACCTGTTGCTCCGTGGCAAATTGCAACTGCACCTTCTTTTAATGCAATTTCAACAAGTTTTTGCGTAATAATCGGTCTTGCGATTGAAGTTCCGAGAAGGTATTTGCCTTCATAGATTGCTCCTGATTTTATCATCGGAAATACGCAGTCTTTTACAAATTCTTCTTTGCAGTCAACAAGATAGTATTTGCAAGCACCCGTTTTAAGTGCTTTTTCTTCAAGTCCGTCAGTTTCTTTGCCCTGTCCGACATCTACACAAACCGCAATTACATCGTAATCATAGTTTTCTTTTAACCACGGAATAATAACTGTCGTATCAAGTCCGCCCGAATATGCCAAAACAACTTTTTCTTTCATAATTTTTCTCCTTTATTTTTTATCTGAATTCTGTTTTCAATATCGACTTGCCGTTACATAATTGCTGCCATAACAGCCATTTGGGCATATCGTCGGTTTTCCGCCTGATTAAATAAAACTTCCGAATATTTTTCAAAAGTCTCAGAATCAATTTCTTCTCCTTTGTGTGCAGGCAAACAATGCATTACAATGTGATTTTCCGCAGCTAATACGGTTAACTCGTTATTAATTTGATAATTTCTGAAAACAATTCTTCTTATATTTGCTTCAGCTTCTTGTCCCATGCTTGTCCAGGTATCCGTATAAATTACATTCGCATCTTTGACGGCATCTTTTGCATCTCTGTAAAATTCAACTTTTGAGCCTGTTTCTGCTGCATATTTTTTTGCAAGTTCAACAGCATCTTCCGGTGCTTCGTAACCCTCAGGTGTTGCAACGGATATATCCATTCCAAACATTGAACATCCTATTAACAAACTGTGCAAAACATTATTGCCATCCCCTACGTAAGCTAATTTTTTGCCTTTTACTTCTCCAAAATATTCTTTTATTGTTAAAATATCCGCCATTATTTGACAAGGATGAGATTTATCGGTTAATGCGTTTATAACAGGAACTGAAGCCCATTTTGCAAATTCTTCGATATCTTCATGTGCAAACGTTCTTATCGTCAATGCATCAACAAATTTTGACATTACTCTTGCCGTATCTGCAACACTTTCTCTCTTTCCGGGGTCGATTTCCGCTTTTGTTATAAATAATGCACTTCCGCCAAGTTTATTTATGCCGGTTTCAAAACTTAATCTCGTTCTTAATGAAGGTTTTTCAAAATACATTAGCAAAGTTTTGTTTTTACAAATATCCAATTGCTCTCCGCTTTTGATTTTAGCTTTTAAATCAGAAGCTAAGTCGATAAGTTCATGCAATTCTTCTTTTGTAAAATCTTCAAGATTAATAAAATCTTTTCCCTTTATGTTCATATTGTTAATTCCTTTGTGTGTTTACAATAAAAAACTCCCTTTCTTCTGCTGAAAGGGTTTCAATTTTACCGTTCTAAAAATTTTGAATAATCAAAATAAACTACAAATCAATACCGCATTCAGCTATTGAATGCTGCGTCGTAATTGAGTTGTGTATTGAACGGTTTTCAATTCTTTTTCCTTTTTTGAATTTACTTGTGTAAATTATATACTAAATATTTTTAAATTGCAAATGTTAAATTTATAGCTTTGTTTTTGCTGCTTTAAGTTGTTTTTTTAAATATAATCGAATTTTAATATAACTTTTAAACTTAGCTTTGTTATCAGTTGATTATTTTAAAAAAAACATTATCTTTATAAATATGAAAAAAGTTTTAGTTTTATTGTTTATTTTTATCGGTATATTTTTTCCGATTGCTGCGAACGGAGTAACATTAACAGGAGGTGTATCCGCAACTGATAATGTACCTGTAGGATTTTTCGGAATCTGGAAAGTAATGGCTGTACGTTCCGAAACAACTAATTTTGATATGTTTGCACCATATTCGGTAGAAGTATGGAACTTTACAAAGAATGGTGACGTCATAACATTAACAAACCCTGTTTCGGGTGCGGAAGCATCTATTACGGTAAAAGAATCTGTTTCAAATACTTTTGTTTTTCAAAGAGTTACAAAAGATAAAGAAGAAACAGTTACAGAAACAGCAAAATTAACTTTAAATGGTGACAATTTTTATGGTCTTGATACAATGAGTGTAAAGACTTATAAAAACGGTACCTTAATTAAACATGAAAAATGT
>JBJEGL010000160.1:0-8940 GCA_051875035.1 Candidatus Gastranaerophilaceae bacterium
ATTTTTGCCTCTTCTGATTTTGAATTAGTATTAAGGCTGCTTTTATCAGTGGTTTTAGGCTTTGTAATAGGTCTGGAACGAGAACTTACAAATAAGTCTGCGGGATTAAGGACAAATATTCTCGTTTGTGTAGGTTCATGCCTTTTTACAATATTATCAATTTTTGGATTTTCAAATGCTTTGAGTATTTATCCGATGGGTGATCCTGCAAGGGTTGCCGCTCAAGTCCTTACCGGTATCGGTTTTATCGGCGGCGGTACGGTGCTTCGTCACGGGACAAGTATTTATGGTATAACTACTGCTGCAACTTTATGGATTACGGCAAGTGTCGGTATGGCTTGCGGATGCGGTAAATTCTTTATTGCTGTTATATGTACAGTTTTATCTATTGCAACTCTCACTCTCATAAGGATTTTTGAGCGTAATTGCATTCCTAAAACACAAAAAAATAATAGAGATATAAAAGTTATTTTAGTTTGTGCTGATAAAAATGCTAATGATTTCGTAGATTTTATTTTACAAAATTTCCCGAATATTGAGGAACTTACAAAAAAAGATGCTGGTATTGAAAATCAAACTAAAATTACCTTTAAAGTTAATGTTTGCTGCAAAAATGCAATTGATTTTATTTGCAAAAAATTTAGCAGTGATGAAAAAATTATTTCAATTTCTGTTAAGGAATTGAGCGAATAAATAATTTGATGTTAAAATATTTATACTGGAGACAATAGCGGAGTTATTATGAGTAATCCGGAAACATTATATTCTGATGTTCCCCCGACAAAAATGAGAAACAGGGATGAAAAATTTAGACCAGCAAGAAATGTTCCTTTCTGGCAAAAAATTGCTGATTTGTTTTTTTACAATATGCTTCAAAACAGATTTCATTCTTTGCTTGTAAAAAACGAGGAACGTTTTGAAAACAGAAATAAAGATGTTGCAACTATATTTTATGCTCCTCATGGCAATTGGTGGGACGGAATTGTCGGATATAATATGATGAGAAGGGTCTTTCATGTTACAACAAGAATGATGGTTGAAGAAATGAACAGATTCCCTCTGTTTTCAAGAGCAGGTGCTTTTCCCGTTAATAAACGCTCTCCTCAAGAAGCAGTTAAGTCATTAAAATATGCTGTTGATGACCTTGGTACTCATCCAAAAGTCGGTCTTTGGATTTTTCCTCAGGGTATTATTAAACCACCGAATTTTAGACCTTTTGAGTTCCAAACGGGCATGGTCTATATTGCCGAAAAAGTTGCACAAAAATACGGTGCTGTAAATCTTGTTCCGGTCGCTGTTGCATACGCTTTTTTAAGAGAAGATACTCCCGAAGTTATTGTTGAAGTCGGTGAACCTATTGTTTTAACTAAAGATAATGTAAAGAATATAGACAGACACGATTTCACCCATAAATTAGAAAAAGAATTTACAGAATTGTGTGATAAACAGTTGGAAAATATTTCTCACGGAAATTTTAAAGGTTACCGTCACGTGTTTTTAAGACGCCTTCACTGGTACAGGAGACTCGAGAAAAAGCTTAAAGGTATAGGAATGAAAGGTTCCGGAATATAAGAATATAATTGAATTTTTTGTTTTTAAAGGATAATGTCTGTTAAAAACATTATCCTTCAATTTTTATTGTTTTGCCATCTTTTAAAGAACAAAAATAATACGATTGATTAAAGCTATTTTTTGCGGGTCGGCAATTAAAATCATTTTTGTCTAAATCAACAACCCCATTATTTTTCCACATAGTGTACGCAGGAGCAAAATCTGAATATAAAAGATAAACTTTGTTGTCTGCTTTTTTAAGCATATCTCTAATTTTTTCTATATATTTTTCTCCATATATAAAATTATATTCGTCCATTTCGCCATATAAATATATAAAACGGGATTTTGGATTTTGAAACGGCATATATATGGCTCCGGGAAATCCCCCTAAATATAACAATACCGAGTCATCCGGAAGGTTAAAATTCTCAAATTCAAGAAATTTTTCTCTTAATTCTGTCCTCGTCAATGTAAAATCAATGTGTTTTGTAAAAATAAATATAAATATTGATAATATACAACCTAAAAATATTAAAACTTTACTGTTTTTTATTTTGAATATGTTTAAAATAATATAAAATACAGTAAATATAAAAATACCGGATAAAAACTCCATATATTGCAAATATCTCAGTGTTCCGGAAGTATTTACCCAAAATATATAATTAATAATAACCATTGCGGTTAAAAGATATATAATATCGCAATTGATAATATTTTTCATTTTTTGTCTAAAAGCAATAGACAAACTTCCTAAAATAAGTATGAATACAGAAATATACAATAACAACCATCTGATATCAGATGAGTAGAAGTCAACAACAGGATTTCCTTTATTATTAAATGCGGAAAATGTCCAAAATATAGGATAGAAAACGGCTTGTAAAGTTGTTGCAGGTAAATGCCTTTTATCAAGGAAACTCATTGTTGCTGCAAGAGGTGATTGGTATAAATCATTACGAAAAGGAAAAAAAGGATTTCCAAAATGGTTATATACTATATAATACCACCATCCGCTTGTAATTAATATGCCTATCAAAATTCCAAGCAACGTTAGAAATATGATTTTTACAGCTTTTTTAAATTTAAAAGCAAATAATATTTCAGCACCAATAATACCAATAGCAAACATTGTACCGCTCATTTTTAATCCGATAGAAAAACCAATAAATAATGCTGATAAAAAAATCAAAAAAGAACGTTTGGGTGAATCTTGGAGAAAAATATTTTTCAAAAAGATAAAAAGAGCAAATAAAACAAGTAAAGCGATTCCCATATCTCCAAAAGATAAACCTACATTCATTATAGATAAAGTTCCGGTTGCTCCTATCAATACAGAAAAGAAAATAAGCTGTTTTTTATATTTTCCGTTGAAAATCAGTTGTGCAATTTTATAAGTTAAAAAAACACAAAAACCATAGGGTAAGCTTTGCAAAATATTTATTAAATAACATTTATCGTTAAAAATTTTTATCATTATATATAATGGTACATCTATTAACGGATTGAAATATGATTGTATACCGCAAGGCATAATATCGAAACCGACTCTATTATGTAAAACAGCCCAAACAGTATAATAATGATAATTTGCTAAATCCCAATTAGCATCTGTACCTAATTTAAAACAAATAATACAACCAATTATTGTAAAAAGAAATAATAATCCAATATTTTGTAATAAAAATTTTTTCATTTGGAATCTTCTTTTCATTACTTATATAACAATATAATAATCTTAGATTATATCATGAAAACTGAAATATTTATATTTAACTGCTTATTTTAACAAAATATTCTTTAAAAGTTTAAATCCATATTTTATGTAGTTCATTAATATTCCAAAAGTTAGTTTTTTATTAACAATTTTTTTTAAAATATAAGAGGGTCTGAAATAAAAGGATTTAAGAATATCTTTACGGAAAAACTGTACTTCTTCGGCAGAAAGATATTTTGTACTTGATAAAGTATTTTTAAAAGAATCTCTGCCTAAAACTTTTATTTCATTTACTTTTTCCGGTTTATCATGCTCAATTAAATTAAAAAGTTCTGTATGTAAAAAAGGTATTGCAACAGAAACTTCAATGTAATCGGCATCAATTTCAAAAATATGTTTTTTTGTGTCTGCCATGTGTTTTGCACTTTCCCAAGGCAGTCCTATTAAAAAATGACCGAACATTTTCATTCCGTGTTTTTTACATAATTTTGCTGCAGTAAGATTCATTTCTAAGGTTGTATTTTTTTTCATTAATTTTAATGATTCTTCAGAACCTGATTCAAAACCAAATGCAATAAGATTACATCCTGCTTGTTTCATCAGGATAATAATTTCTTCATCAATCGTATGAACTCTTGAATTGGCAACCCAGGAAATTTTTCCGTTTAATTCGGAATTTATAATTTTTTTGCATAAATCAATACACCATTCTTTATCAGCGGTGAAGGTATCAGCCTTAAAGAAAAAATTGTCTATATTATGATTAAAATAACAATCTTTCAGTTCATCTAAAACATTATTTGTCGAACGTTTTCTGACTTTTTTTCCTGAAATTACAGGTGAAAGACAATATATGCAGTTAAATGGACATCCTCTTGATGTTGCTATGGTTGCCAACGGTTTATTGGTATCCGGATTGATGTATAAATTGTTATTCATTGCACTTCTGTCGGGAAATGGTAAATCATCAAGGTTCTCATCAAAATTAATGAGTTTATTTTGATGCCATTTGCCGTCTTTTTTATAGCAAATACCCTCAATTTTTTCTATTTCTTTTTCATCGAAAAATATTGCATAAACAAGCTTAGGTACAATAAATTCACATTCTCCACCCACTAAATAATCTATGTCAGACAAATCTGCTTCTTCAAAAAATTCAAATTCTATATTAAAGAAAATTGCTCCTTTTAAAATAAAGATTATATTAGGATATAACTGTTTTATTTCGGAAATTAATTTTAAATCATAGTAATAACTTCCATTTGTTGTACTTATGAAAATAACATCCGGCTGATAATTTTTTATGTCAACAAATAAGTCTTGATTGGTGTGATTTTCTCCTTGATAGTCTTTTAAAAAAGTATTGAATCCTTTTTTCTTTAATCCCGATGACAAATATCCCAAATCATTGCATGCCCGCATTGAATTACAAGCAGATGCATCAACATTAATTTGGCATCTGTCTTCCCCTCTCATATAAACATCTCCTACTGGGGGGGGGGGGGTATATAAGCATAATTTTTTTGTTTGACATAATAAAAAAACCTTTTCCCGCATTGTATAATATTTTTTTTGCGTAAGCAACCTTTTTTTGTTAATAGCTTATTTGACAAATATTTGCATACGCTTTATAATCTGCTTATGGCTGTTTTAAAGAGAAATTATTTTATTTTTTGTATTTTCTTTTTAGTTTGTGGACTATTATCAGTTCATTTTGGATTAGACAATACTACAGAATTAAAATTATATCATCTTTGGAATGCACATGCTTTTGTTACAGGAAGGCATTCTATCGATTTTGCATATGTGGGACTTCAATCTTATTTTAATCCGTTAGCAGACTTACCGTATTATTATTTGGCAAAAATATTGAATAATTTTCCAAAATTATTTCTTTTCCTGCAGGGATTTTGGGGTGCTCTTATTTTATTCTTTTTATACAAAATTATAGATTTACTAATTATTGAAGAAAGTCGTAATAAATACTTTCTCATTATTGGTAGTCTTTTTGCTGCCAGCACGTCATATTTATTTTTTTATGAATTAGGAACTTCTCTTCTCGATTTACAGTTGTGTTTTATACCTCTTTGGGGGATTTACGTTTTATTTAAAGAACTTTGTAAACAGGAGATTAATTATAAGAATATTGCAATATCGGGATTGCTTTTTGGTCTTGCAACCGGATTAAAACTAACATTGGCATCACATGCTCTTGCAATGTTTCTTGCTCTGTTATTTTATATAAAGAGAATTCATAGTCCTTTTAAATTCTTGTTTGCTTTTTGTTTTGGTGGAATTGTAGGTTTTTTAATCACAATCGGATATTGGTGTTATTTTTTATGGACAAAATTCGGAAATCCTTTTTTCCCCTATTATGGAAACATTTTCCCTTCGGAATATGCGGAAAACGGAATGTATCTTTGTGATTATTTTTTCCCGCAAAAATGGACAGAGTGGATTGCTTTTCCGTTTTTCTTTTATAACAATAATCAAGCAAGAGTTTTTGAAGAAGTGTATAGGGATCATAGATATACTATCGGTTATATAATTTTTGTTGTTTATTTATTTTGTCAAATATTTAATTTTGGAAATTTCAGAGAGAAAATTAAAGAAAAATTCCAAAGCTTTGTAGATATTGATAAAGTAAATTTACTGATGTTGTTTATGACATTTTCCTATGTAATATGGATTATAGAATTTTCTATAATTAGATATCTTGCTCTTGTTGAATTATTATTGGGTTTTATAATACTATTATTTTTATTTTTTATATGCAGTGTTTTAAATTTGAAGAAAATCTTTGTAATATTTGTTGCCGGAATGTCTTTATTTTTGTATACGACAACGATACAAATACAAAAAAGAGTTAAGCCGTATAATGTTATTTTTGATGTACAGGATATAAAAATCCCGGATAATGCCATTGTTTTATCCTATGGAATGCCGGCTTGTTTTGTCAGTGTTTTTCAAAATCCAAATGTCAAATATATACATGGTTTTATAGATATGGGATATTCGTTCTTATATTCCGAAAAAACAAAAGCCGAAATGCAAAAAGTGATGGATGAAAATAAAGATAATATATATGCAATTTGGGGTAAGTTCGGGCAAGCTCCATATCCTTTTGGGGAAAGAGAAAGACCTGAGGTTATGATTCCTGACTTTTATCTTGATTTTGACTCCTGTAAAAGTATATACAATAACAATGAAGAAATAGTTGCTCTTTGCAAAATTTATAAAAAAGAGTAGATTCTAATTAATTTGACAGTAAAATTAATAAAATCTATAATTTTTACATGAACATTTTTAAGAAAAACTATTTTATTTTTTGTGCTCTTTTTTTGATTTGCGGTTTTCTATCGGTTTACGTAGGATTGGATAATACTGTTGAGTTTCGTCTGTATCATCTATGGAATGCTCATTCTTTTGTAACGGGAAGACACTCTGTGGATTTTGCATATGTAGGGCTTCAAGCATATTTTAATCCTTTATTTGATTTGCAATATTATTATTTAGTAAAATGGTTAAATAATTTTCCTCAATTATTTCTTTTTTTACAAGGGTTTTGGGGAGCACTGGATTTATTCTTTTTCTATAAGGTAATTGACTTACTGATTATAGAAAAGGGACAAGCGAAGACAACTCTAATATTGGGCAGCCTTTTTACGGCATGTACATCATATTTGTTTATTTATGAAATCGGAACATCGCTTACTGATCTTCAACTTTGTTTTTTACCATTATGCGGGTTATATATATTATTTAAAGAGTTGTTTAAAAAGGATATAAAATATAAAAATATATTATTATCAGGAGTATTTTTCGGTTTAACGGCAGGTTTCAAGCTTACATTCGGAATGTATGCTTTAACAATAATTCTTGCATTATTATTTTTTATAAAACAGATTAATTGTTCTTTAAAATTTTTCAGTTTTCTTCTTTTAGGAATGATTATTGGTTTTTTTGTAACCGGAGGGTACTGGTGTTTTTTCCTCTGGCAAAAATTTGGAAATCCTATTTTTCCATATTATGAAAATTTCTTTAAGACAGGGTATTCAGCACCTGTATTTTATAATTATATATATAATTTCCCTCAAAATTTTTTAGAATGGATAGCTTTCCCGTTTTTCTTTTATAACAATAATCAACCCAGAGTTTTAGAATTGGTTGTTAGGGATTACAGATGGACAATCGGATATACAATATTTGTAATTTATTATTGCTGTACAATATTTAATATAGGTGGATTTAGAGCAAAAATAAAAGAAAGTTTCGAAAATTTTATTGATATAGATAAAATGAACGTATTAATGTTATTTATTGTATTTTCGTATATTATATGGATAATACATTTTTCCGTGATTAGGTATCTTGCACTTATTGAGATGTTATTATGTTTTATAATAATGTTGTTTTTGTATTTTATTTGTACATGTTGTAAATTGAAAAAAAGATATATATTTTGCGTAGTATTATTATGTATTTTTTTATATACAACGACATTGCAAATGCTTATTAGAAGAGTGACCCCTAATAATGTAATAATTGACGTTGAGGATGTTAAAATACCAGATAATGCAATTGTATTATCATACGGAATGGAAACAAGTTATTTAAGCGTATATCAAAATCCGAAAGTCAAATACATATATGGTATTACAGATGCAAATTGCGCTTTTCAATATTCAGAAAAAATGTTAGCAAAAATGAAAAAATTGCTTGATGAAAATAAAGATAACCTATATGCAATATGGACATACGAAGGATTACAGCCATATACAGGAAGCTATGAACATACAGACCGACCAACGATTATGGAGTCGGATTATTATATTGATAAAAATTCTTGTAAACTTATTTACAGCAATTATAATAATGACTCTATAGCTGCACTTTGTAAAATTTATAAAAAAGAATAAAATAAGTGAAAAATTTTTATAACTGTATTACAATATTTTCAGAATAAAAAGGAGTCTTTATATGTATAGAGTTTTAATAGAAACGTCAAAAACTTTTTCACCAAAATTAATAGGGGAATTTGAAGATTTAGACGAAGCGGAAGAAAAGGCTTTTGCTGCGAAAAAAGAAGATCCTACAACAACATTTGTCATAGAAGAAACTAATGGCGGTTTTAACAGCTATGGTGAGCTTTTAACAACAGAAATCGAAAGAGGATAATTTTTTTATAGTGTAAAAATAAAATTTAGTCTTGACTGAAAATTTTTACCAAATATTATTAGAATACATAGAAGCTTCCCGATAGTAGTCGGAAAGAGGAAATGTAAATTCCGGTAGACGGAAAAGTGGTAAGAACATCGAAAGATGTAGATGTGTAAGAATAGACAAAGCAGTTTGGCGATAGTCAAAGGGCAGAGTCGAAAGAGGAAACTCTTTAGTAAGTAGTAAAAATTGAATAGAATATGCCGCGTTAGCTCAGTTGGTAGAGCAAGGGACTGAAAATCCCTGTGTCCTTGGTTCGATTCCGAGACGCGGCATATTTTTTTATCAATAATAGCAAGGGTTTTGGACTCCTTGCTATTATTTTTTTGTCTAAAAAATTTTAAAATTAAGTGTACAAGCCATTTGTATTTATTAAATGGCTCAAATGCATATCTAATTATACTTGCAGTTTGAGAAAAAGTGACAGATGAAATGATAAATATAATTGT
>JBJEGL010000161.1:0-2394 GCA_051875035.1 Candidatus Gastranaerophilaceae bacterium
ACAGGAAAACGCCACCCGACGGTATGCAACAACGTCGTAATCGGTGCAGGAGCAAAAGTTGTAGGAAATATTTTGATTGGCTCGGGGGCAAGAATAGGAGCAGGTTCCGTTGTAATAGACTCGGTTCCGGAACATTCTACTGTAGTTGGTATTCCCGGACGAATTGTTCAACAGAAAATATTTGTTGACGGACAGTTACAGCACAACAGAATACCTGACCCTGTTGCTTGCCAGCTTAACAGACTCAAATATGAGATTATAGAACTTAAAGCAGAAATTGAAAATTTGAAAAAATAAATTTTGACTGCTATATATTAAATTTAATTTACAAACGACCGCATTTTTTAATATTTTTAAAAATTTAGATATTTACTGTATTGTAGCCTATTTTAATATTTTTGCTTTTTATAAAAATAAGTCTGTATGAGTTAATCGCCGGAGTTAAATTTTTTTAATATTGTGCTAATATATTAAATGTCTATTTATTGGAGATTTATAAATGAAATTTTTCTTAAAAACATTTGTGTTTTGTTTAATGTTACTTATCACTTCGGGAAATGCCGTTATTTGTGCACCTGCTGCATCACCTGCTGCACAAGCATCGGTTGCTAAGCAGGCAACACCTGATTATACAATGTTGAGAACACCTACGTTAATTGTCAATAATCCTCATTCATACTTAAACAAATATGTTGAATTTCCTGCAAAATTTAATAAATTTTCAACATTAGGGCTTGATTATACTCCTGCAAAAAGAGAATCACAAATATACATAGGTGTTTTAATTGAGCGTGATGATGTCGGAAATAACGTAATTCCTTTATCTGAACTTAAACTGTTCATAAAACGAACAGAAGCTGAAAAATTAACTGATTTGGAAGCAGGAGATAATATTTTAATCAAAGGTAAAGTATTTTCTGCAGCACTTGGTGATCCCTGGATGGACATATTGGAATTAAAAATTTTATCCACAAAAAACAAGAGTAAGCAAACAAAATAGTAGGTAAAAATGACTGATTGCAAAAAGTATTTGACAATACATGGACATTATTATCAACCGCCAAGAGAAAACCCATGGCTTGAACAAATAGAAATACAAGATAGTGCGTTTCCTTATCACGATTGGAATACAAGAATTTGTGCAGAATGCTATACGCCGAATTCAAATTCAAAAATAGTCGGAGATGGTGCAAAAGTTCTTGATATTGTTAATAATTATGCACACATGAGCTTTAATATGGGAGCGACTCTTCTTTCTTGGATGGAAAAATTTGAACCTCATACATACGAAAGAATAATTAAAGCTGATGCCCAAAGTGTCAAAGAATTCAGCGGACATGGAAATGCGATAGCACAAGTTTATAATCATATAATCATGCCTCTTGCCAATCAAAAAGACAAATACACTCAAACTATTTGGGGTATTGAAGATTTTAAAAAGAGATTCGGACGTATGCCCGAGGGCATTTGGCTTGCCGAAACAGCTTGTGACGATGAAACTTTAGGTGTTTTATCCGACTGCGGAATAAAATTCACAATTTTATCTCCATATCAAGCAGAAAAAGTTTTATATAATGATGAAGAAGAATACACAGATGTCTCAAATGGCGAAATAGATACAACAAAACCATACAGATATAATATAAAATGCCGACCGGGAAAATCAATTAATCTGTTTTTTTACAATGCGAAAATTTCTCAAGCAGTTGCATTTGAAGATCTTTTAAAAGATGGAGGAAGATTTGTTGAAAAGTTAAAAACAGGAATAATTCCCGAAAAAAATTGTCTTGTAAATATTGCAACAGATGGTGAAAGTTACGGTCACCACACAAAATTCGGGGATATGGCACTTTCTTATGTTTTACAAATTAAAGCACATGATGAAAACTTCGTTATAACTAATTATGGTGAATATTTAGAAATGTTCCCGCCTGAAGATGAAGTTATCATCAAACCTGTATCCTCTTGGAGCTGTTGCCACGGTGTTGGACGTTGGAAAGAAGATTGCGGCTGTTCAACAGGCGGTATGCAGGGCTGGAATCAAAAGTGGCGAAAACCTTTAAGGGAGGCACTAAATAATCTGCGTGATAAACTTGCAATTATTTCTGAAAAAGAAGGGCAAAAATATTTTAAAAATGTTTGGGATGCAAGAAATGATTATATTCATGTCATTTTAGACAGAAGTAGTGAAAATGTCGCAAAATTTTTTGATAAAAATCTTTTGGAAGGAACTGATAGTTTTGGAAAAATAAATGCTTTAAAGATTATGGAAATTCAAAGACAGGCAATGTTGATGTTCACAAGCTGCGGGTGGTTTTTCAATGAAATTTCAGGAATTGAAACGACGCAAATTATGAAATATGCAGCAAGGGCAATGCAGTTAGCTTCTGATTT
>JBJEGL010000162.1:0-2381 GCA_051875035.1 Candidatus Gastranaerophilaceae bacterium
TTAAGTATAATTGATGAAACTGCTATTAAAAACGGAGTTTTTGAGTCATTAAACGCATAATATATCCTTGTTATGCAATCCCTGAATACGTACGGGATTATTCCGAATCCCAAAAATATTAATGCTAATGTAACCATGTTCGTTGCTTCTGCCGTAAATTCTCCTCTTTGAAAAACTAAAAATACAGCATCATGCCCGAGCAAAATTATTGCAACAAGCATAGGAAACGCAATAAAATTCAGTGCACCTATTCCTTTGTTGAAATATTTTCTTACTTCAGAAATGTTGCCTTCCCCAACCAATTGAGAAAAAACGGGAAACAATGGCACTAAAAATGCTGCCACCAGTATTCCTACAGGAAATTGGAAAATTCTGTTTGCATAACCGATTGCTGACCACGCACCTTCTGCAAGCTGAGAGGCAAAAAACATATCTGCATAAACATATATTTGACCGACTGTTGAACTTAAAATTGCCGGAAATAATAACTCTACAAGCTGCTTAAATTCAGAATTATTTTTAAAATCAAAGTTTGGTTTAATTCTAAAACCTATTTTTCTGACTCTCGGGATTTGAATACCAAGCTGGCAAAAAGCACCTAAAGTTGTTGCTCCGGCTAAAATATAACCATTTGCATCATTGGATGCAATCATTACTCCTGCAATAATTACAAGACTCATAACGATAGGTGACAAATTCGGAAAAAGAAATTCTTTGAACGTTATTAAAATTCCATAGTAAATTCCAATGATTCCGCCTATTACAAAAACAGGCGACATTATTTTTAAATGAACGGTTGCAAGATTTATAAGTCCTTCTGTACCGCTATTTATAACAACCCTCATAATAGGTTCTGCAAAAACAAAAATTAATATGCCTAATACTAAGAAAAAAATAAAAGAAAAAGATAAAAAAGTATTATAAAGTTTATTGGCTTTTTCATCGGCATTTTTAGCATCAGAGGGTATTAATTTTGCAAAAACTGCAACAATAGCACTATGAAAAGGACCGCCTACTCCGCCTAAAATTATTATTGCAAGTGCAGGAATTTGATATGCATAAAAATATGCATCAGAAACCATCCCCGCTCCGTAATATTTTGCAATTACTATATCTCGTAAAAAACCTACAAATTTAGACACAATGGTTACTAAGGCAACTAATTTTGCCGCATTAAAAATAGAGGAATCATTCGCCATTTTCAAACCCCTTTATTTCAATATGTGCGGTCAAGCATTTTTGTCCCGTATAATCTTTAGGAATAATAATTTCTACGGTATTCATACCTTTGTGTAAATATTTTGAAATGTCTATATTAGATTTCTTTAGAATTCTTCCGACACCGATATCCGTTTCTCGTTCGTTTACGATTAATGTAAAATCAGAAAGACCGTGAATATCTTTAATTACAAGTTTTGCTTTTCCGGAAGGTGCCATGAATCTCTGTGTAATTTGATTTTTTCCATACTCAGATTTTAATGTAAAAGGGATTGTTCCTATTGATATACCGGTATAATAATGCTGCAAAATTTCAAGAAAATTCATACCCGATTTTCCCATTTTACCTGCACCAAACTGGCTCATTCCGACTCCGTGACCAAAGCCTCCGCCGGAAAATTTAACATTCATTTCTCCGGTATTTTCATTTTTTACTAAATCGCAGACAAAATTAGCACTCGGCAGAGCTTTTCCGTCTTTTTTAAATAGTCTTCTGAGTGTCAATTCTTTTCCGATTATATAAGTTCCTTTTTCAGTGGTAATTTCGATAAACATAACTTTTCCCGAAAAACCACGCTGTTTAATTTTAATTTCTTTCAAATGGCAGAATTTATCTCTATCTGTAAAAGAAGGTTTTACAAATGCCGCCTGCTCTTTCATTGTTTTATTTAACATCTCAACAAACTCTCTGACAGTCCAGATTTTTGTCCACCTGAAATATGAAGAATCATTGTCAAAAGTTTCGGGTCTTGTTGTATAAAATTCTCTTGCATCTTCCTCATTTTGTAAACTTTTCATATTTGGAATATCAGGTTGTGCCTGTAAATAAGGAATGTTTTCACTCGGAAAAATCTTTGAATTTGGGTCTGAAAAAGCATTTGCATAACTTTCTGTATAACCTCCCGCAGTGGAACTGTATACTGCCAAAATTAAATCTCCGTCATAAAGAGCAACAAGTCCGTCTGTCTCCTCGACTGCTTGGTTAGATAGTTCTTTTTCTGTTTTTGCACCAAAATACACTTGGCATGCTACAGAATCACATATATCAAATTCATTGTAAAATTTATCTCTCGGACGAAGTGCATAATTTCTTGCCGCAACACATTGAGCCTTAAGAGCCTCAAGCCCGAAATATACAGGCATTTCATTCGGTACAACCCCCT
>JBJEGL010000163.1:0-2363 GCA_051875035.1 Candidatus Gastranaerophilaceae bacterium
GTTTTGTAAAAGTCGGCAGACAAATTCAATTTAATGAAACGGACTTACATTTTTTAACTCGTGTTGCAAATCAATTTGGATATATTTTTAAGATAACAGACGGTGTTTTAACTTTTACAAAAGCAGATACTTTAACTTCTGCCGATTCTGTTTTGATTTTAAAAAAAGAAGACATAAAAAATTTATCTTTAACAGACACATCATCTAAAATATATAAAGCTTGTTCCGTTAAATATTTTAATGCCAAAACAAAAAAATTATGTTCTTATACCGAAAAAAGAAATTATGGGGTTGACACTCTTAAATTAACCGTAAAAGCAAATTCTAAAGAAGAGGCAATGAGAATTGCAAAAGCAGGACTTCAAAACGGTTCAAAAGAAATCAAAGGCAGTATCAGCCTTAAAAAACCTTCTCCGCTTTTTTGTGCCGGTGTAAATATTTTGATTAATGATTACGGACGTTTTGGCGGAAAATATCATATAACTTCCGCAAATCATACTTTTAGCGGAAGCGGTTGGAGCGTATCAGGAGCGATTGAAAAATGTATATAACAGGAAAACGGTTTTTGAGTAGGCTGACTGAGTGGAACGAGGGAACGCCGAAGTAGCGAAAACAAAAGTGAATGAAAACGAAGTGAAATGAACGGCTTGTTTTCGTGAAGCAAAAACCAAGACAGTACAAACCCGAATAATCCAAGACAATAATAAGGAAAATTTAAATGTATATAACAGGGAAGATAACCGCAATAGATGAAAAAATGCCTCGTGTCAAAATTGAAGTTGAAGAATACGACAATATAACGACAGGTTGGCTGTTTATTCCGCAGCAATGCACAGTAAAAGACAAATCATATAATACAATGGCTCTTAATACTCTTGTTGCTGCTGTTTGTACGGATGATTTACAAGACGGATGTGTCATCGGGGCTTTATACAATGATGAAGATATTTGCATAATTTCTGATGAAAACAAAAAATACATTTTCTTTGAAGACGGTACAAAGATTATGTACGACAAAAAAGAAAATGACTTAATAATTGATGCAATAAAATCAATAAATTTAAAAGCGGTTCAAACAAGCTTTACAACTGATTTAAAAATAAAAGGAAATCTTGATGTTGACGGGGATATAACTTCAACCGGAGATATTACCGACAAAGAATATTCAATGGAAGAAATGAGAAATAAATACAATCTTCACGAACACCCGAACGGTAATAACGGCTCAAGCACAGGAGTTCCACAACAAACTTTTTAATTTTTGATTAAGGAAAAACAATGGATATAAAAGATTTAAAAACTAAAAATTGGCAGCATAAAAAAGATACCATTGGGGAAATCGTAACAGATTTAGACGACATTCAACAATGTTATGAAAATATCTTTTCGATTATCAAAGGTGAAGTTCCGCTTGCTCCAAATATCGGAACAGACATAATTGAGGCAATCGGTGAAAATCCCGAGAATGCGGATAAAATCATTAAAACCATTGTTTATAAAGAATTTCCTATTCAAGAACCAAGAGCAGAAGTTTTATCCATTAAAACATCATGTAATGCTAACGGAAAATATAAAGCTCAAATACATTTCAGAAGTAAAATAACTCAAGCAGAAAGGATTGCAGATTTTTATGTCGGATAAACCGGTATTTATTAAATATAATGTTGAAGAGGAAAAAGCCAAATTAAAAGAATATTTCGAAGAATTAACAGAAAAAAAACTTTTTCCTGCTCAATTAGAAAATATTATGTTAAATGTAATAAGCTACAAAGCAAGCTTATTGGTGCAAAAATTTAATGAAGCTGCTTTATTAAATCTTCCGCAATTTAGCAGATATCCTATTTTGGATTTTATTGGCGAACTTTTTACTTGTTACCGTCTAAAACCACAAAACGGTGTTGATATTCTTAAAGTTGAACTGTACGAGCCAATGAGTTTTGATTTTACAATTTCAAAAGGGCTTCAAGTTTTAACAAAAGATGAAAAATATATTTTTGAAACTGTTTCAGATGCCATAATAAAAGCAGGTGATTTATTTGCCTATGTTGAAATTCAATCTGTTGACGCAAATTCTGATGTTAATAATTATGGTGCAGGTGAAATTAATATTCTCATAAAACCTGAAAGTTACATTAAATCTGTTTCAAACATTAACGGTGTATCAGGCGGTTTTGATGAAGAAAATGACGAAAGTTATATCAAAAGAATTCTTCTTGCACCGGAAGGATTTTCTTGTGCCGGTTCAAAAAATGCGTATATTTATCATACTTTAGCAACTCACGCAGGTATTTTAGATGCACAGGCAGACTGTCCGCAAATTCCTGCAACAATAGAATATGACGGAAATATTTATTCAGAATCTG
>JBJEGL010000164.1:0-2358 GCA_051875035.1 Candidatus Gastranaerophilaceae bacterium
TACTGTTGTTATACATACGTCTTCTTTATTTCAAAATCCGGATGCTATGACATTAATGCTTTTTGAAAAAGAAATTTCTCGTGATTCTTTCATTTCGATGATTTGCGATTATCTTGCCGAAATTACTCAAATCATTATGTCGCATCGTGATTCAATATTAATTACCGTCGGCGGTGAAACTTCATACAAATGCTTAAATGCTTTACATAGTGATTGCTTACAAATAATAGACAGTGTGGCTCCGGCAATTCCTTTATGCTGTGATTTAGATGCCCGATTTATTGTTACAAAATCCGGTAATCTTGGAACGACAAATACTCTTGTTGAAATATTAAAATATTTTGAAAAAGAAAATATTTAACCTTTTATCGGATACAAAAAATATATAAAATGTTATAATCTTTTAAAGAGGTGATAAATATGTGCTTTTTAGCTTTATGTATTACGTTTGGTTTATTCTTCGGATTTTTTGGCTATTTTTTACCAACATTTATTGCATTACTCAGAAAAAAGAAAAATATATTACCAATATTTTTACTTAATCTGTTTTTTGGCATGACGTTTATAGGTTGGGTTGGTGCATTAATATGGTCTTTAATGTACGAAGATAAAGATAAACAATTATAAAAAAAGCGAGCTTATTATAGCTCGCTTTTTTCATGCTGTTTGGTAAATTAATCCTCATATTTTTTGAAAATTAATACAGCATTTTCACCACCAAAACCGAATGAGTTATTCATAGAATTTTTAACTTCTTTCTTTTTAGCAGTATTCGGTACATAATCCAAATTTGCAACTTCAGGATCTTGATTTTCAAGATTAATGGTCGGAGGAACAATACCTTCCGTAATTGCTTTTATACAAATAATTGATTCAGCACTGCCTGTTCCGCCAATCATGTGACCTGTCATTGATTTTGTTGAACTTACGGAAAGGTTTGGATTTTGTTCTTTGTCGCCAAATATTTTTGCAACAATATTTGATTCCGCAATATCACCAAGATGAGTACTTGTTCCGTGCATATTAATGTACTGAATATCAGCCGGCTGCATATTTGCGTCTTTTAATGCATTATTAATTGCTATTTCAACCCCTTTTCCTTCCGGGTCAGGAGCAACAGGATCATAAGCATCACAGCTTTGACCGTATCCTGCAATTTCAGCATATATTTTTGCTCCTCTTTTTTTAGCATGTTCAAGTTCTTCTAAAACTAAAATGCCTGAGCCTTCACCCATAACAAAACCGTCTCTTGCAATATCATAAGGTCTTGATGCTTTCTCAGGTTCAGCATTATTCTTTGATAAGGTTCTTGCACTTGTAAATGCACCGATACCCATATCACAAACAATCGCTTCCGTTCCGCCTGCTATCATAACGTCTGCATCACCGCATTGAATTGTTCTCGCGGCATCTCCAACGCAATGAGCACCTGTTGCACAGGCTGATACAACAGCTTTATTCGGACCCTTGAAACCAAATCTTATGGCAATTTTGCCGGCAGCCATATTTGTTATAAGCATTGGTACAGTAAATGGCGAACATTTATGAAATCCTTTTTCAAGCATAGCAATATGGTTTTTTTCAATCGTGTGAAAACCTCCTGCTCCTGAGCCTGATATTACCCCGATTCTTGATAAATCTTCTTTTTCCAAGTCCAAGCCTGAATCTTTAACAGCTTCTGTAGCAGCAACAATAGCAAATTGAACAAACTTATCCATTCTTTTTGCTTCTTTTGCATCTATATAATCTTCAGGATTAAAATCAGGAACCTCTCCCGCAATATTTACCTGATGTTTTTCTGTATCTAAACTAAATGTGTGTATACCATTTTTTCCGGCAATTGCATTATTCCAGAAATTTTCCACACCAATCCCGAGCGGTGTTACAGCTCCCATGCCCGTTACAACTATACGTCTTTTTGTCATAATCACCTCAAAACTAAAATACGAGGAGAATAAAAATACGCCCCTCGTACTTATCTACAATATCAACTTTTACGAAACTATGAATTTGCTTCGATATAGTTTACAGCGTCTTGAACAGTTGCGATTTTTTCAGCTTCTTCATCAGGAATTTCGCATCCGAATTCTTCTTCAAAAGCCATAACTAATTCAACTGTATCTAAAGAATCAGCACCTAAATCAGCAGTAAAGCTTGCTTCAGGAGTTACTAAATTTTCATCAACGCTTAATTGATCGATTACAACTTTTTTAACTTTTTCTAATGTACTCATGTTTTGTTTTCCTCTTTTTCTTCTTAACGTAATATCACTATTCTATAAAATTATACTATTTCAAGATAAATTTGCAAAAAAGGTTAAGATATATTACTAGATAATTAGTCCGCCGTCAACTTCTA
>JBJEGL010000165.1:0-2355 GCA_051875035.1 Candidatus Gastranaerophilaceae bacterium
ATTAATTTTTCGATTAGGAATATCAATTACAACCTTATCACCGTTTTCAATAAGACCGATAAGTCCTCCATCGGCTGCTTCGGGGCAAATATGACCAACACAGATACCTCTTGTTCCTCCTGAAAATCTTCCGTCTGTTATAAGAGCAACATCCTTGCCTAACCCCTTACCGACAATCAAAGAAGTAGGAGCAAGCATTTCCTTCATACCCGGTCCGCCTTTTGGACCTTCATAAGTAATAACAACTACATCACCTGCAACAACTTCATCTGTTTCAATTGCATGCATTGCAGCCTCTTCAGAAGTGTATACCTTAGCTTTACCCTCAAAAACAGAAACAGAAGGATCAACACCGGAAACTTTAATTACAGCACCATCAGGAGCCAAGTTTCCTCTTAATACAGCCAATCCCGGATTAGAAGTAATAGGATTGTCCAAAGTTCTAATCACTTCATTATCAACCCATGCTTGAGAAGCTATTTCTTCAATAGATAAGCCGCTTACTCCTTTTGTATTACTAAAGTCGGAAAGTTTACCGTAGATTGTTTTCATAACCCCCGGAATACCACCTGCATTATCCAAGTCGTACATTGTCAAATCAGATGATGGATCAAGTTTAATAATTTGAGGAACTTTATGACTCAATTCCTCAAAATCTTCCAATGTAATATCAATGCCCGCAGTATTCGCAATTGCAAGCAAGTGAAGAATAGAATTTGTTGAACCACCTAATGTCAAATCAGTAATAATTGCATTTCGCAAGGATTGTTTTGTAATAATTTGAGAAGGTTTCAAATCTTCTTTAACCATGTCAACAATTCTCATACCACTTTCAAAAGCAATTCTGCGTTTTTTAGCACTTACAGCAGATGCAGTTGCACAAAAAGGAAGGCTCATGCCCATCATTTCAGTTAAACAAGCCATTGTATTTGCAGTATACAAACCTTGACAAGAACCTGCTCCAGGACATGCATTTTCTTCAGACTCATACAAATCAGCTTCTGACATTTCACCAATTCTGTATTTGCCTATTGCTTCAAATGTTCCGTTAATAAACATAAGCTTTTTATGTTTACAGTGACCATCCATCATAGGTCCTGCCGTAACAACAATACAAGGAATATCAAGTCTTAATGCTGCCATTAACATTCCCGGAGTAATTTTATCACAGTTGGTGAGTAATACCAAACCGTCTAACTGATGTGCAGAAGCAACTGTTTCCACACAATCGGCAATCAAATCTCTTGAAGGAAGTGAATACTTCATGCCCGTATGTCCCATTGCAATACCGTCACAAACAGCAGGAACACCAAAAATAAAAGATTGTCCTCCGCCAGAGTGAATACCTTTCTCTATAAATCTTTCTAAATCACGCATATTACAATGCCCTGGAACAAGCTCTGAAAAAGCACTTGCAATACCGATAAAAGGTTTTTTCATGCCTTCCTTGCTGACACCTGTCGCATATAACAATGCTCTGTGCGGTGCTTTATTAATCCCGACTTTTACATTATCACTTTTCATTTTAAATCCTTTCAAATTTTTGCATATTTATATTTTCTCACAAAAAATTTTATTTTTTCATTAAAAAAGAGCGGTTAGTAACCGCTCTTCTAATCCTTGATACAACAGATTAATATCTGTAATGAGCAAAAGCCTTATTGGCTTCAGCCATTTTGTGAGTATCTTCTCTTTTCTTACAAGCAGCACCTTGACCGTTTGAAGCATCGGTAAGTTCAGCTGTAAGTTTTTCAACCATTGATTTGCCGCTTCTTTTCTTAGCTGCATCAATCAGCCATGATGAACCGAGAGCCATACCTCTTTCGGGATTAACATCAAGAGGAACTTGGTAAGTAGAACCACCGATTCTTCTTGCTTTTACTTCAAGAAGCGGAGTTGCATTCGTAAGTGCCTTTTGAAATACTTCAAGAGCATCACTCTTAGTTTTTTCATGAATTCTGTCAAGTGTAGAATAGAAAATCTTTTCCGCAATTGACTTTTTGCCGCGTCTCATTAAACGGTTTATAAATTTAGAGATATCAACATTGTTGTATACTGCATCAGGTGCCGGTATTCTTTTTTCCGGTTTACTTCTTCTTGACATAATTACCTCTCAATTATTTCTTAGCTTTAGCTTTTTTAGCACCGTATTTTGAACGGCTTTGTTCTCTGTTTGCAACACCTGCTGTGTCCAAAGTACCTCTGATAATGTGGTATCTAACACCAGGTAAATCTTTAACTCTGCCGCCTCTTATAAGAACAACACTGTGTTCTTGTAAGTTGTGACCGATTCCCGGAATATATGAAGTAACTTCATAACCGTTAGTCAATCTTACACGTGCTACTTTTCTTAAT
>JBJEGL010000166.1:0-2352 GCA_051875035.1 Candidatus Gastranaerophilaceae bacterium
AAAGCGGCACTTGATAAAAAATTACCTTGTTTATTACGTGAAAGACCGAAAAATGTCGGTGATGCGTTGGTTGGAGACGGTCATGTTTTAGACTTTATGATTAAAAATCCTTTAACCGGAAAACCTTGCAGAGCTAATTTGGTTGGTTTTTTAGATTGGAGAAGTTGGGAATTTTGCGGATATGAACTTATGGTAACAGAAAATACTCAAAGTATTGCAAGTGCATTGAGGAATTCTATTATACATCTTGGCAAAATACCAAAAGTTGTTTATATCGATAATGGTAAGGCATTTAAAAACAAAGCTTTTAATGGAATTGACGCAGACTTTTCAGAAGACGGAATACAAGGCATATATGAAAAACTCGGCATTCAAGTACAATTTTCAAAAGCATATAATGGCAGAGAAAAAGTTGTTGAACGTTTTTGGGAAGAATTAACAAATTCTTTATCAAAACTTATGCCGTCATACGTTGGTAATAATATTGAAAATCAACATGCTGCAACAAAGAGAAATGAAAAATATCATAAAAAAATACAGGGTGATTATATTCCTACAATAGAAGAAACAAAGGCAATTATTGAAACTTGGTTAAACAATGTATACCGCCAAAGAAAATGCAAAAATTCTCAACTGACAATTTCAGAATTTTTTAACCAAAATAAAGGTAATGGTGTAAACATTGATGTTCTTGACGACTTACTCATGGCATCACAAGAAAGAAAAATAGGTAGAAACGGCATCAGATTATTCAATGAATTGTATTATGCTCCCGAATTAACAGGCTTAAATATAAAAGTTATTGCAAAATACAATATGTTTGATTTGTCTTATATCAAAGTTTATACGGTTAATGGAGAGTTTTTATGCCGTGCCGAAAGACAAATGTCCGTTAATCCGCTTGCTAATATTCTTGGAACACCACAAGATTTACACGAATTAAGAACAAAACAAAAGCAAATTAAAAAGATTGAAAAAGAAAGATTGAAGCCAATTAAGACAACTTTATCAAATTTATACGGCTCATATTTGAATAAAAAAGCTATAACAAAACAAGAACAGATAAAAGATAATTCAGAACATTTTCAAATTACATGTTATGAAAATATGAATTTTAAAATCAGCTAAAGGTAATACTAAGGAGGAAAGTATATGACAGTAGCAATGGAGCTTAAAAACAGAATTCAAAAAGGGGAATTTAATCAAAAAGAAATTTCTAAAATATTAGATATTTCAGAAACAACAATGAGTATGTATTTGAATAATTCATACAAAGGCAAAACGGATAAAATAGATGAAAAAGTTGAAAAGTTTTTGCAGCAAGCTGATGAAAAGAAAGAACGTGAATTTAATAAAATAAAATTGGATTTTGTTAAAACAACAGTTGCATCAAAAGTATTTAATATTGCAAAAATGTGCCAATTAAATGGTGAAATAGGGGTTTGTTTTGGTCGTTCCGGTTATGGAAAAACCACTGCTTGCAAAGAATATGCAAAAAATGAATTTGGAGTTATATGGCTTGATCCGAATGAAAATGCCAATAAGTATGAAATCATCAGAATGTTATCAAAACTTTTAAATATAAATGATGATTATATACGAACTGCTTTACCTAAAATTGTAAATAAATTAAATAACAGTAACTATTTGATAATAGTAGATGAGGCAGAAAATTTAAAATCTAATGTTTTCAGAACTTTAAGAAAAATTCATGACCGTTGTAATTTTACATTCGGTATATTATTTGTAGGAACAGAACGCCTATATCATAATCTTGCAAGAATGAGAGGCGAATTTGAATATTTAACAAATAGAATTTCTTGTGTTGAAAATCTGCAATCACTTAAGGACAGTGATGTTAAATCACTTGCTGAACAAGTATTTCCTAATTTATCAGAAGGCTGTATAAAAACATTTAAAGATGTTGCACACAGCAATGCTCGTGAATTATTTAATTTGTTAAAAAGAACAAACGATTTAATAAAATCCGGCTATGAATTAACACCTCAAACAATTCATGCTGCTTCAAAATTTTTGATAGGGGGAATTTTCTAATGTTATCCTCTGCAAAACAAAGACAAAGACTTGGTTTTTTCCGAAAATTATTAAATATTAGCGAAGAATTATATAGAGAATTATTATCACAATTCGGAGTTGAAACATCAAAAGAACTTACTTCTCAACAAATTGAAGAGCTAACATCACAACTTCGCAATCATGCACAAGTACAGGGATTATACAGAGCAAAACCGTCATTTTTGAAATACAAATACAATAATCTTACTGAAAGACAGGGAATGGCATCACCTGCTCAACTCCGTAAAATTGAAGTAATGTGGAAAAATGTTTCAA
>JBJEGL010000167.1:0-8765 GCA_051875035.1 Candidatus Gastranaerophilaceae bacterium
GAACCCAGTCCGAAATATGGGCGAAGCGACAGGGTAAAGCATCTAAATTATTGTCATTCTGAGTGCAAGCACGAAGAATCTGTTTCAATAAATTGAGATATTTCGGCTAAAGCCTCAGTATGACGGGAAATTTGTTGTTATTCTATTTAACATAATACGAAGGATTTAATTTTGAAGATAAAAACAATATTTTGAGATTATTTGTCAGGCAGAGCTTGACCTACACGCTTTTTTACTTAACTTTTTTGACAAATCACATTCATAGTGACTTTAACATTTTGAACAATCATAGTTTACCATTGAGCAGTCTTGATTATATTTGGTAAACTCTGTGTTATAATTAATTCAAGTTGTACAAGTTATTTTGTATCATTTCAATACAATCTAAAAGTCGTTATATTGTTTAAAGGATAAAATATATGAAATTTTTGTTAATGGGGATATTTATTACACTTTGTATACTTCTGATAGGAGTAATCTATAAAATCAGTGAATTAAAAAACATGAAATATCATCAACCGAAAATTTTGGCAGATAAAAAAATATTAACGGTTTATTATTCAAATAGCGGCAATACTAAATGTGTTGCACAAAATATTAATTTTATCGTCGGTGGAGATATAAAAGAA
Source organism: Candidatus Gastranaerophilaceae bacterium (assembly GCA_051875035.1). Classification (GTDB taxonomy): domain Bacteria; phylum Cyanobacteriota; class Vampirovibrionia; order Gastranaerophilales; family Gastranaerophilaceae; genus RUG841. The sequence goes on from JBJEGL010000167.1 coordinate 630, forward strand.
ATTCAATTAATTGAAAATTATCCGAATAATATTTTTAAAATGTCAAAAATTGTGAGAAAACAAATTAAAGATGGTTATTTGCCACAAATCAATAATATTGATATTTCAAATTATGATATCGTTTTTGTCGGTTCTCCAATTTGGAATTTTTCTTTGTCACTACCAACAAAAGTGTTCTTAAAAAATAATAATTTTGAAAATAAAACAATAATTCCATTTATCACCTATTCTGGCGGTTCAAACAGAACTAAAATAGTTAATGAATTTAAAGATTTAACAAACAAAAACGATATCAAAAAACCTTTATTTTTATTTGAAAACGGAATTATTCTTACCAGAGAACAAATTATAAAATGGTTAAATAACCTTTAAAATCAAAAATACAATTATTGTATAACATAGGTTAAATCTATGAAAATTCTATGTTATGGAGATTCAAATACTTTCGGAACCTACTGGTTCAAAGGTTATGATAAAACAAGAGGGACTGTGCACTTTAAAAGCAGTTCTTAGTTGTTTTGCTCAGCAGAATGCTGTCTCATACACCACTACACATTTCTGTTCAACAGATTTATGAATAAAGTCAGAATTGTGAAAGCACGGAGGCAACAGAACCACAGGCTCTTGAGAAGAAATCCAAGACTTATTTCTTATAGCGAGAATTTCTTTAACAATTATATAAAAGAAATTAAAATATAAAAGTTACAAATACTTTATACATCTGCTTCCATCTTACATATAAAATTTGCATTACTTTCTGTCAAAGACCTATCACTCGACAAACAAAAACCAAAAGGCTGTTACTTTTTTTGGACGAGAAGAGACTGTCTTGATACCCTCGCGATAAACGTGCCTACGGTTGCCGCTACGGTTTAAAACGGACTATTGAAAAATTTTTTAACGGCGGTGATGCCGAACGTGTTTGAAGAATAGCCATATTTTTGAGTTTGAGTGAAATGTCCGAAAAGTCCGTTTCGTGTCCAACAAATGTCCACAGAATGTCCGTAAAAATTCAACAAAATCACTAAAACCTAAACACAGTCTGCATTTTCCAAGGGGGCAACCCCCGGACATTTTAACAAAGATAAAACATAAAAAATATAACTCGGAAGAAAGCCGGAACTATTATTACTTAACAAATTTGATTAATAATGTGTAATCGCCTTTGTCAGCCTCCCTTAATGCTTCTATATATTGTTTTCTTAATTCGGAAATCTCGGTTAAATTGCCAGAACCCCAATCTAAATTTTCGAGTCCAAAACTTCGCATTAATAAATCTGCCATAATACGTGAAATTCTGCCGTTACCATTGGGAAAAGGATGAATTTGCACTATACGATGATGAAATCTTATTGCAATTTCTTTTTCGGGATATGTTTTATGGTTTATCCAAAACTTTACATCATCCAACAATATTCTGAGTTTTGGTTGTATTTCATAAGGAGCCGCACCAATGTTTCGTTCGGTTGTTCTAAAAGTTCCTGCCCACTTCCAAACATCACCAAACATTTTCTTATGTAATGTTTTTATAAAACTCTCATTTAAAATATTTTTTTTATTTTTTAAAAGCCAAATTTCAGCCTCAGCAATTCCTTTTGTTTCAAGCTCATTAAGTTCGGAACGTGTTGTTACCCATTTTGCTTTTAATTGTTGCTTTTCTTCTTCCGTTAGCGGAGTTGAATTATCGTCAGTTTCAAAAATGTTCATTTGTTCTTTAACTTTCCTCATCCCAAATTCTTGATATATTATCATCAAGCAATTCTTTTATTATATCTTCAGTTAATTCATCAGTATCGGTCAACTGATTTTCAAGGCTCATATTTGTATTGACTTTATTTAAAATTTTAAGTGCTTTCTTTTTCGCCTGATTATATATAATATCGTCAATGTTTTCCCGAGGAACAAAAGCATAGACAAAATCACAGTTTAACGCATCAGCAATACGTTCCATAGTAGAAATTTTGGTGTTTTTTTCATTTTTTTCCAGATTAATAACTCTTGGCTGAGTAACATTAATTTTTTTAGCCAACTGTGTTGTTGTCATTCCTAAAAATTCACGGATAGTTTTTAACCATCCCTGTGAAGGTCTGTCAATAATAGCCTTTTTTAAGGTATCAAATTTCTTTTGGTATGAACGCCTTAATAATTTTTTGTTATCCATATATAACCTTTTTGTTATAATAATATATCATTATTATAACATATAGATTATAAATATCAAGCCATGTTATAATACATCTATTATAAATAATTAAATTAACAAAAATCCCATTAGAAATTAAACTGATGTTTGTAAACATCAGTTTAATTTCTGAAACTTTTAAATTCAAGTATTATTAAGTTTTTAAAAAGTATTTTTACAATACCTCAAATCATCGAACATAAAGTTTCTAAGCCCGAGTTGCTGTTTGATTTTGTAAAAATCATTTCTGATTTTTCGTTTCATTATTTCTTTATCTTGTTCAGAGCCCGATAAAATGGTGTTTAAAGGGCGTTTTTTGACATTCAAATCTGAAATTATCGGAAGCATATACGGATATTGCTTTTTAACGATTTGAAGTAATTTTTTGAATTGTTCTTTTGAAAGAATTTGTATTTTTCTTCTCGGGATATTTGCTATCCTTTTAACCTCAAATATGCAGGTTTTAGGAATTAAACCGTTATTTTGAAAGTATTTAATAATTTGATTTAGCAGGCACAAAATGTTTTTTATTCTTCTCTCTGATACTGGCTTATTTTGCATTGTTTTTCTGAACTTTTCTATATCAGAAACGGTAATATTTTTTAGTTTTAAATTCTTAAAATAAGGAATAATGTGTGCATAAATAAAGGTTTTGTAGGTTTGCAAAGTCTTTTTGGTTACTTTTCTGTTTCGGCAGTCATTCAAAAATATTTCGCAGGCTTCAACGGTTGTTATTTCCGAATTTTGACATTCAATATTTCTGTCGATAATTTTAAATTTATCGTTTGTTTCTGTAGTTTCATCATATTCAAACTTATCCCCCACAGGCTTTATATTTTCTGATTTACTTATAAGTTCAATTGCCATAGCTTCATCAATATCGCAGAACATAACGATATCTTCAAGAGTAAAGGTTTTCAGCCTTTTTGCAACTTTTAAAATATTATTCATTTTTAAATATTTCTCCTGCTGTTTTTTCGTCAATTTTAGTTAAGCCGTTTGCCTGAGCAACTTTTTCAAAGAAATAAATTGTCTGAACAATTTTCCTGAAGCTTTTTGCTTTTTCGTATATCAGACGACCAGCCTCTTTTGTAATTTCAACCTCTGATATTTCATCAGTAATCTGCTTTATATCTCCATAGCCAAATTCCGTAAAGTTATAAATCTCTGAAATTCTGTCAAAAAGGTGGGTATGTTTTTTCAGTTTGTGTTTTGATAACTGCATACCGATAAGAATTACAGGCACACCAGTTTCATCGTGCAAATCTCTGAGGGTTTCTATTGTCCTGAAATCTTTGAGCAGATAATCAATTTCATCAACAATAATCATCTGAGGTTTTGTTTTCAGGGCATTAACGCATTGGGTAAAAATATCAGAGGTGTAAGAACGGGGTATTTCTTCAAGTTCTTTTGCCAATTCCGTTAAAAGCCATTTTGGTGTCATAGAATTAACGGCTCTTACATATACGGCATTGTATTTAAAGGACAGATAAAGGGCTGTTTTGGTTTTTCCGAGACCTGCATTTCCGTAGATAAGACCTATTTTGGATATGTTCTCGGGTTTGTTTTGAAGTTTTAAAATCAGGTCAATAAAGCCGTTCACATTTTTTGTTTTAACAAATTTAGGTTTCATACTGTTTATACTCCTTTGACTGTTTGTAATCAGAAAGCCACACTCTGTCGTCATTACAGGTGCAGCCGTGCTTCATCAGATATTCATATCTTTCTCTGCTTGTTTTGAATAAAGGTCTTACTGCCGGGTTATATTTTTCTTTCTTTTGTTTTTGACTTGTTTTTTCGTTTTTTATTTCGGCATTGGAAATAGGTAAAAATTCTTCTTCTTTTTCTTCTGCTTGGTTGCTCGCAATAAACGGGTCTGCACTTCGTTCCGCCCTCTGCTCGCAATCCGCAATTTCACATTCCAAAATTTCTAAATCTTCAATATTCAGAAATTCTTTGCAGGCTTTTATTGTTTTGTTTTTAAGCTGTTTTTGTTTTTTAATTTTTTGTCTGTAATCTTCAAGGTCTTTGATTTCTCCTGTATATTTGGATAGCGGGTGGGTAAGAGTAATTCTCTCTGCTCTGCACAAAAACTTACCCGTAATTGAATAAACATTTATGTAACTCAAATCAAACAGACTGTATTTTATTATTACTTTCTGTCTTAAACCGTAAAGTGCATCGTTGTAATAATCTGCTTTTAAAAACCTTATCCCCTGACTTGTGATAGTTTTAATCTCCTGAGCAAGCATCAAATCGTCTAATTCTCTCGGATTAATTTCTTGTTTTTCTATACTGTTCAGCATTTCATTTATGCTTTTTGATTTATCATTCGGACAGGGCAGAGAATTTTTATAATCAAGCCAGCTGTTTATCATCTGTATTGTCTGCTGAATTGTCGGAACAAAAGCATATTTTTCATGAATTTTCTGATGTGTTTTTTCATTTCTTTTCAGATGTGCGGGTTTGTTTTCAATGTTTGTTCCGATATAGCTCGGTAAAAGTTTTTCAAAACCTTCCTGCATTTCAAGGAAAAACCTTTCAATAACTTTTGCTCTTGCATTATACGGGTTTGCAAATACAGTTGTTATTCCGAGTTTTTCATACAGACCTTTTAAGCCTGCTTCGTTAAAATCTGTACTTCCCGTAAAATATTTGCTTTTAAAGGCTCTGCTGTTATCAAGATATACAAACTTCGGTATTTTTCCTAAATTTAGTATGGCGTTCCTTAAAGCAGATGCGATATTTTGCGTATTTTCCCCGAGCATTATTTCATATCCGACTAATGCCGTTGATTTCCAGTCTAAAAATCCTATTAGTGTTGCCCTGCAGGGTTTGCCCGTAAAGGGGTTTATCACCTGAAAATTTAATCTTTTTCCGTCTGCGACAAGAACATCACCGACTTCGATTTTTGAAATATCTCTTTTTATATGAGGAATAACATTTTCTTTTAATGCTTTTTCTCCGTCACGCAAAAGAGTCCATTTGTCAAAATAATTTGCCTTGTACCAATTGGCAAATCTTCTGAAAGTGGGTGCTGCCGGGATATATTCCGCACCCTGATTTTTGAGAACATACTGCGTTAAAGATATTGCTTTTCCGATACTGAATTTATTCGGGTGTAAAAGAAGTTTCAAAAATATTTGTTTTTCGTGTTCCGTAAGTGATGTTCTTGAATAATCTTCATAGTGGTAATTCGGAATTAAAAGTTCGTAGTTATTGCTGCTGCCTACAATGCGTTTCCATCTTTGAAGCGTTCCGATTGAAATCTTTCCGATTTTTGCAAAAATATCGGGATACAAAACTTTTGCATTGTAGGCACTCAAAAAATCTTTATCAAACTGAGTTTTATTCTGTTGATTTTTGCGTTCTTTTTTCCAAAGATTTAATAAATCCAAACGGGCAAGTGCAAGGATTTTAGCCTTATCGGGTTTGTGAAAATCTGCCGTAATAGGAAGTTGTTTAACTTCGCTTATCGGAACAATTTTTGAATAATATTTTTCCTGAAGTTCAGGTTCTATGCTCGAGAGTAAAATTTCAAAACTCTTTCCGCCCTTGACGGTTATTTCTCTTATAATATATTTGTATTTTGAAAGCCTGACTGCTCGGGTACTGACTCCCTTAAGCTCCGCTAATTCTTTGATTGTAATATATTTTTCGTTATTCATTACGATAACATCTATCACTCCTAACTCGGAAGATTGGAACTGTTTTCGGCTTGTTTTGTATCAATCGGACACACTTGCTTTATTGTGAAACAGAGTTAGAATGTGTGTACCAAAACCATTTATCCAAAAGGAATTGCCCCATGAAAAAAGAATTAAGAAAACAGATTGAATTGCTCGAACAAAAAATGTCAAAGAGTCCAAATAATATGAAAGATGGCGGAAGTCATTTTTTGTATCGCAGGGAAAGAATGATAAGGTTCAAAATGCTGCAGAAAAATATGTCACAGAAAATGCTCGCAAAAAGATTAAACCTAACCGAAATCTATATCTCAAAACTCATTACCGGCGAACGATATAACCAAGATTTTGAAAGGTACATGATTCATATTTTGGATGTAAACTATTGTTGTATTTAGACATTCAATGTTTTAAATAAATTTAGAGCTTCCTCTAAATTTGAAACAATGTCTTTTGCCAGTTCATCAGGTTCGGGCAAGTTTTCCAAATTAGCTAGACTTTCATCTTTAAGCCATGTTATATCAAGGTTTGTTTTATCACGTTTGATTAATTCATCATAAGTAAACTTTTTAAATCTTTCACTTTCGGCTCGCTTTGTAATATCATTTGCACAATAACAATCAACAAAATCTTTTAAATGTTCGTCATTCAAAGAATTTGTAACCAGAGTCAAATTAACATTTGTTCTGTAGTCATATACCCAGACATCATTTGTTCGATGTCCATCTTCAAGCGGAGAATATTTATCAAAAAAGATTACATTAGCTTTTACACCTTGAGCATAAAATATTCCTGTCGGAAGTCTCAAAACTGTGTGCAAGTTAAAATCTTTTAATAATCTTTTACGGACTTTTTCTCCTGCGCCGCCTTCAAACAAGACATTGTCAGGAACAACAACCGCAGCACGTCCGCCAATTTTTAAAACAGTCATTATATGTTGTAAAAAGTTTATCTGCTTGTTAGAAGTTGTTGCGATAAAGTCATCACGTTCATAACTTTCTTTTTCTGTTACAACTGAGCCGTCATCACCAAGAATTTTTGTTGCGGCTTTTTTACCAAACGGAGGATTTGTTAAAACCATATCATACCGTTTTTCACCGGCGCTCATCAAAGAATCACCTTGTCTTACAGGACTTGTTCCGTTTCCGATTCCATGTAAGTATAAATTCATAGCACAGAGGCTAACAACAAGTGGTGTTATATCGACTCCTGAAAGCTTTTCTTCTCTTAATGCTTTTAATTTTTCTTTGTCCTTCGTTTGCTTTTTCATATAGTCATAAGCTGCTAATAAGAATCCGCCTGTTCCACACGCAGGGTCTAAAATTGTATCCTCCGGAGTCGGTTTCATAACCTCAACTATTGCGTTAATTAAAGGTCTTGGTGTAAAATATTGCCCTGCACCTGCTTTTGTTTCTGTTGCATTCTTCTGGAGCAAGCCTTCATAAATAGCACCTTTTATATCAACATCCAGTCCCATCCACATTTCTTCATCAACAAGAGAAATAAGTTTTTTAAGTTTTGCCGGTTCATCAATTTTATTTTGGGCTTTTGAATAAATCGTTCCGATTATTCCGCCCATTTTTGATAATTTAGTTAATGCGGTATTATATGTTTTTTCAAGCTCTATACCTGACAAAAGTTTTAATTTTGACCATTGATATTCTTCAGGTACCAATGATTCTTGGTGTAAAACAGTTACACATTCATCATCCATTTTTAAGAATAACAAATAAGTAAGCTGTGAAACGTAATCGGTATAGCCGACACCGCTATCACGTAATATTGTTGCATAATTCCAAACTTTAGTTATTAAATTAGTTTCGTTCATTGTTACTCCTTAATATCTTAAAGGTATATCCGAATGTTTGATTTCAACATTCTCATATTTATTGATCTCCAAAAATTGTTTCAAACTTTGCTTTACTATATTATCTTTATTGGTCGGAGAAATCGTAACAGATTTAATATTTTCCTTTTTAAATGGCATTTTAAAATAAGGTATAATTATGTTATTTTTAATCCTTGTTTCTAATGGATATGGGATTTCTATATCTTTTTCTTTATTAGCATCATGAATTGCACAAACAATACGGTATTCTTTTTCTATTTCAAATTTTGGATATTTAAAAAATAAACTAAACATATCTATCAACGATCTATAATGTAAAATCAGGAATTCTTTAATAAATGAGTTCGTATTGTTGTTTATATATGCATTATTAAAATCTTTCATAGAATTTTTTATCAAATTTTTTTGTTTATCGAGTT
>JBJEGL010000168.1:0-2330 GCA_051875035.1 Candidatus Gastranaerophilaceae bacterium
GCTAATTTCAATTCTCTTGAAATATCGCTTATTCTGTCGTATGTGGATTTGTTATTTCCGCCGTTTATAAGTCCGAGATAATCAATAAAAACAATATCGCTATCAGATTTTTTTGCCATATCTCGAATTTTATCTACTGTTATGTTATATTCGGCACAAATCTTTATTGGCAGATTCGGTAATGTTTCTTTGATGTATTTTTCATACACTCTTTTTTCGTAATCAGCAAAAGACCTTGTTCTGAACTTTGAAGCATCCACTCCTGTTTGAGAACAGATAAGTCTGTTTTGTAGCTGCTTTAACGACATTTCTAAACTGAATACATCAACCTTAAAACCGAGTTTTGCTATTGCAGCAACTAAATTTATCATCATACAGGTTTTTCCCATTCCAGTTGCTCCGGCAAGTATTATAAAATCACCCCCTTGCATACAGCCGAGTTTTTTATCCAATGTCGGGAAACCTGTTGTTATTATTTTTTGATTTTCATATTCTGTTGATAAAAGTTCTTCGGAATTATGAGAAATCGACAATAATTGAGAAGTATCAATATATTTTTCTCGTTCTTGTTCTATCTTTTCAATATCATCAAGACTTCTTGCACTTTCAACAAGCCTTGAAAAATATGCTTCTTGAACTTTTTGAACATAGAATTTGTAATTCACATTGGTTATGAAACTATCTTGAAGATACCTTACATCTTCCAATTCATTCGGTGTTAAAAGTTCACAAATTGTATAGACATTAACTTCTTTGTTTGCATTTATCAAATGTTCACAAATTTCAAAGATTTTAGAGAATAAGCGGTTTGTAAACATTTTAGAGTGCAAAACAGACAGTAATGTTTTTTGCATCGACCTGTCTGATGCAATCAGCATTACTGTTATTTCCTGTTCGTACTCTTGTAACAACCGCATTATAATTTCCCTAATCTCCCCTATTTGTTATTTATGCAGCATCTTGCAGAGGTTTATCTATGTATTTATTTTGTTCACTATCCCATTCAACCGGAACAAACGACCAACCTGTCAGAGAAACTTTTTCTTGCACTTTGTCGGCATTTTTCGGAGCATATTTATTTATCCCAAGTTGCCCCTTGATTCTTATGTAATCACCGACTTTGCAATATTCTGCTAATCGTTCTGCCGTATTATCATTTCTTGTATTAAAGAAAATTACGGGAAAACTCTCGTATTCATCCGTTTTGGGTTTCTTTTTGGCAAGCATTATTTTTGTAAAACAAGTACCCGAATCGGTGTATTTTATATCAAGCCAATTTATTCTTCCAAGCAATTCAAAACTATTCATTTGGGTTTGTCCTTTCTTGTGTTTGTTGTATAACTTCAATAATTTCTTCATCATCCCAATTTGTTTCATCCTTTATATTGAACATATCAATATCAAGTCGGGATTTTGTTGTGTTATCCATAGATAAAGCCTTTTGAAGTTCGACTGATTTTGGTAACAACTTCGCAAGCTGAATTAACACGGTTTTCTTACACATAGCATCAGGGTACTTGTACCAAGATGAATTTTTATCAAAAGATTGGGTTTCTTTATCAAAACATTTTGAGTGCGTTTTACCGTGTTCGATACAGGAATCTTTACCCATAACCTTGAATACACTTCCACCGCCTTTTATTTTTGCTACTGCGTAATATGCAATAACTTCACCCCTGTTTTTAAATACCGGAGTGTGGTGTAAATACGAATCAGAACCATATTCATACTCAAACTTGTCATTTTCGTGTACTGCGTGCATATCAATATGTTCTGCGGCTTCGTGACGGTAAAATAATTCAATATAGCCTTTGTAACCTATTTGAAATTGGGCTTCCAAAACTTTTATCCATTTTGTTTTACCGTTTTCATCCGTTATTTTTTTACTGTTCAAATAAGGATTTATATATGCTTGTCCTTCAACATTAGGTTCAAGTCCTAATTGTGCTGATTGAAACAATGCACCTAAAAAGCTCATTGGCGAACATTCTGCTAATTTCGGATTTTGACGAATTGTTGTTATTGCAATCCTTACAAGTCTTTCTGCGTTAAGATGTGACGGTAGGGCTTTTCCGAGTTCTTTCAAACTTGCTTGAATAAGTTGTTCAATCGGTTTTGCCTTTTGTCGGTTATTCAATGCCTGTTGTTTTAATTCTGCTAATTGTGTTGCCATATTATGCTATCCTTTCCGCTTGTAGTATTGTACCTATTCTTTTTTCGCAACATTTAGACCTATCTTCAAAATTACACTCTGCTTTGTCGTTACAGTCATTGCAAGGGAATTTAAAAATATTGTCTAAAAATTCCGATAAATAATCGTTTTCAAAATT
>JBJEGL010000169.1:0-2329 GCA_051875035.1 Candidatus Gastranaerophilaceae bacterium
TGTCTTTCATCTCCAAGAGCTTGCAATGTGTATGAACGATACGTAACATCAATTATTTTGGCATTAAATATCTCTGCTATTCTCAAAATTTCGGAACGGTGCTCATCTTTGGCACAGACTTTACACATGATAAACTCTCTTTCAATAGAGTCATTCATAGGCAAGTCCATAACTTTTATAACAGGTATTAATCTGTTTAATTGTTTTGTAATTTGTTCAATTACCTTATCATCACCGTTTGTTACAATGGTTACTCTCGAATAATCGGTATCAATAGTAGGTGCAACGGTTAAACTTTCTATATTATAGCCTCTTCCGCTAAATAAGTCGCTTATTCTCGAAAGTACACCGGCTTCATTTCTTACAAGTACGGAAATTGTATGAATCATCGCTTAATTCCTTAATCTTTGACAATAGGACAATCATTTGAAACAAGAACTTTACTTAAAGGTTCTCCTGCAAGTACCCACGGATAAACCATTTCAAAAGGTTCTACTCTGAAATCAATTATTGCTGGTCGTCTTGCTTCTATTGCTTTTCTTAAAATCGGTTCAATATCTTCATCCTTTTCAACAACAAAGCCTAAAGCTCCGTATGCTTCCGCTAACTTAACAAAATCCGGTGAAGAAATTTTTGTTTGAGAATAATGCTCGTGATAAATTCTTTCCTGCCATTGACGAACCATTCCAAGCCATCCGTTATTTATAACCGCAACAACAACAGGAATATTATAATCTACACAGGTTGCAAGCTCTTGAATATTCATTTGAATACTTCCATCACCTGCAATATCAATTACAACCTTATCTTTTAATGCAACATTTGCACCGATTGCAGCAGGATATCCAAATCCCATAGTTCCCAATCCGCCTGATGTTATAAGCTGTCTTGGACGGTCAAAATCATAAACTTGTGCAGTCCACATTTGATGTTGACCAACCTCTGTTGCAATAATTGCATCCATTGTTTTTGTAACATCACAAATTTTTCTTATTACATTTACAGGATTCATTTTGCCTGTATTCGCAGATAATTTTGCTGTTACCTGTTTTCTTTCCGCAATAGTTTCAAGCCATTTGGACTTTTCTTCACTGTGAATATCATATTGTTGTTCATTAAATTCTTGAAGCATTGCGTTGAGAACACTTTTTGCATCACCGACTATGGGAATGTCCGCTCTTACATTCTTTGAAATTGAACAAGGGTCAATATCTATATGTATAATTTGTGCTTCAGGTGCAAACTTTTTAATATTTCCCGTAATACGGTCACTAAAACGAGTACCTACCGCACAAAGAACATCACAATCATTAACAGAATGATTAGCCGCATATTGTCCGTGCATACCCATCATTCCAAGTGCAAGAGGATTCTCTTTTGTTACCGTTCCTATTCCCATAAGCGTATTTGTTACAGGTATATGTAACTTTGAAGCAAGTTCGTTAAGTTCTTTTTGAGCACCTGAGTGAACAACCCCGCCGCCTGAAATTATAACAGGCTTCTTTGCCTTACATAACAACTGTAATGCTCTCGAAATTTGTTTCGGATGACCGTCATAAGTCGGATTATACCCCGGTAACTTTATCTTTTCTGGCCATTCAAAAACAGCTTTTGAGGTTAAAATATTTTTCGGCAAATCAACTACTACAGGACCCGGTTTTCCTGTGGTTGCAATATGAAAAGCCTCTTTTACAATATGAGGAAGCTGCCTTACATCTTTAACAAGATAATTATGCTTACAGCAGGAGCGTGTAATGCCGACAATATCTGCTTCTTGGAAAGCATCGTTTCCAATTAAATTCAAACTTACCTGCCCAGTAAATACAATAATCGGATAGCAATCATAATAAGCATTTGCAATACCAGTAATTGCATTACAAGCACCGGGACCTGATGTTACAAAAGCAACTCCCGGTTTACCGGAAGCTCTCGAATATCCTTCCGCAGCATGAATAGCTGCCTGTTCATGACGAACAAGGTAATGCTTTATATCACTGCAATTGTACAGTGCATCATACAAATCTAAAATTGCACCGCCGGGATAACCGAATACTTCACTGACACCTTCTTTTTTAAGGCATTCTAAAAGTATTTGTGCTCCTGTTAATAAGTTTGTTTTTTCATCTGTCGGCATGTCTTTGCTCCAAAATAATTATATATTTGCTTGCTGACGAAGCGTTTCGGCTTTGTCTGTTTTTTCCCACGGAACATCAATATCCGTACGACCCATGTGTCCGTATGCAGCTAATAATTGATAAAATTTACCGCCGTTTTTCTTAGGCAAGTTTCTTAAATCAAATTGATTAATAATTGCATAAGGTCTAAGGTC
>JBJEGL010000170.1:0-2315 GCA_051875035.1 Candidatus Gastranaerophilaceae bacterium
ATTTTGGTTAATGATTTTGAAATTGATAAATCTATAATAAAACCTGAGGCTGATTTGTTTAAAGATATGGATTTTGACAGTATTGATGCGGTTGATTTAGCTGTAAAATTGCAGCAATATACGGGTAAAAAGATTGCTCCTCAAGATTTTAAGGGTATAAAAACTTTTGATGATGTTGTAAATGCTGTATCGGATTTATTAAAATAATTATGAAGTCTGCAAAAATTTTAAGAATTTTTTCTCCTTTGCTGTTTTCTTTATTTATAATATGGTTATTTTGGCAGACAAAAATTTCTGCGGTAAAATTTTATCCTGTTATGATGAATTTACTTTTCTTTTCGATTTTTTTTGTATCTTGTTTTACAAAAGAAACTATAATTCAAAAGATTGCAAAAAAAATTGAAGGTTCTTTAAATGAACGGTTAAAGATTTATACAAGAAATGTTACTTATGTTTGGGTTACTTTTTTATTCTTCAATTTATTAATATCTTTTTACAGTTTATTTAGTTCAGATAATTTTTGGATGATATACAACGGATGTATATCATATTTGCTAATGGGAACTCTTTTTGTTGTAGAATATATTATAAGACTGTTATTTAAGAGAAAGCATAATATTTGATGTTTGACTGTTTATTTTGCAAAGAACAAGACGATAAAAAAGTATTACTCCACAACGGAGAGTTTTTAACATTTTCACAATTAAAAGCTCTGGCAAATAAAAGAGTAGAAGAATTCGCTATAAACAAAAGCAATTGTATATTTTTAAACGGAAAAAATAATTTTGATTTTATCATTGATTTTATAGCAGCTGTATTATCGAAAAAAGAAATCTTTTTGACAGATGAAAATACAAATTTAAAAAAGAATGCTGCAAATGACGAAATGTCATCCGTTACATCCAATCAAAAATATAGTGAAATTATTATTAACCTTTGCACATCAGGTTCACAAGGAGAGGCAAAACTTGTAAAAAAATCCTTATATAATCTTATCAAAGAAGCAGAAGATATCGGTAAAACTTTTTTCGACAAAACCGAAAAATTAAGGTTTGTTTCTACGACAACGCTAAATCATTTGTTTGGATTAACCTTTCATTTTATGGTTCCTTTTGTTAACGGCTTCATAATTGATACTAAATCTGCTGCATATCCTGAAAATGTTTGTGAAAAAGATACGGTCTTAATTACAAGTCCTTCTTTTCTTGAAAAGATTAAAAAATATTCTTCATATTTTAAAAACGCACCTAATACAATAATTACAGCCGGAGCAAAACTCAAGGATGATGTTTTTGAGTATTTTGAAAAAAAATCACGTGTTATTGAAATATATGGAAGCACAGAAACAGGTGTTGTTGCTTACAGAGAAAGTTCCAATGAAAAATTTTTAACAAAATTTTCCAATGTTTCTGTTGTTAATTATCAAAATAATCTTATGACTGTCAAAACCGATTATAGTTATAACAATATTATTGAGTTATCTGATAATATTTTATATCATTCACCGGATAAAATCTGTGTATTATCTCGAGTTGACAGGATTATGAAAATCGGAGAAAAAAGAATTTCTCCACAAACAATAGAAAGGATGATTGTTTCAAGTTCATTAGCAGAAGAAGCACTTTGCCTAAAACTGGATGATAAACTTGCTGCGGCAGTTGTTTTATCAGATGAAGCAAAAAAATTATATGTACAAATCGGTTATATTGAATTGATAAAAAAATTCAAGCAAATGCTGTCAGAAAAGATAGAAATCGTTCCGCAAAAATGGCGTTTTTTACCCGAACTATATAAAACAAAAACCGGAAAAATTGACAAAGATAAAATCGAAGAAATTTTCTCGGTGAATATTTCTTTTCCTTTAATTTTAAATCAAAAAATCACTTCCGAATATGCTGAATTTGAACTTATATTTCCAAAACATTCAAACTTTTTTAAAGGACATTTTGAAGGTTTTCCAATTGTTCCGGGTGTTGTTGAATTATATTTTGCAGTATTTTTTGCAAATCAAGCTTTCAATAATGTTATAGATGTACCTCAAACTATAAAAAAACTTAAATTTACTCATACCATAAAACCTGATGAAAAAGTTTCTTATCAGCTTTTTAATAAAGAAAAATCAATTGATTTTACCATTCAATCGCAAGATAATATTTGTGCTTCGGGTTTACTTTCAAAAAGTAAATATTTTACACTAAAATAATTTTGAGGAAAAAATATGTCTTTATACAAATCTGAAATTCAAATGAAAATACCGTTCTTTGATTGCGATCCAATGGGTATTGTTTGGCACGGAAATTATGTTAAATATTTGG
>JBJEGL010000171.1:0-2315 GCA_051875035.1 Candidatus Gastranaerophilaceae bacterium
CGATTTTGCTGCTGAAGGTGCTGTTATGAAAATATTACAAAATGAAAATATAGGAACGTACGTAGGAGGTACTAATGTCGGTTGAAGAAATTATGAGTTCGGGTAAAGATAAGATGGAAAAAGCCATCGGTCAACTTAAGAAAGAATTTGCTACGGTTAGAACAGGCAGAGCAAATCCTCTTATTTTGGACAAAATTACGGTTGATTATTACGGAGCTCCTACACCGCTTCGTCAAATGGCACAAGTTACTGTTCAAGACGGTACTACACTTGTTATTGCTCCTTTTGATAAGTCAATCTTGAAGGAAATTGAAAAAGCTGTTATTAAGGCTGATTTGGGTATAACTCCAAACAGTGACGGTATTGTTGTCAGACTTCCTTTCCCTCCTTTAACATCAGATAAAAGAAAAGAAATTGCTAAAGATGTAAAAAAACTTGGTGAAGAAGCTAAAGTTGCTGTAAGAAATATCAGACGAGATATGACGGATGATATTAAAAAAGCTGAAAAAGCTGAAAATCTTTCTGAAGATGTTGTAAAAGATAAACAAAACGAAATTCAAAAATTAACAGATAAATATACAAAGACTATTGAAGAACTTTGTGCGGAAAAAGAAAAAGAGGTCTTAACAATATAGTGGCAAACGAGGATTCAACGCAAAAAAACAGCAGAACACGTTTAGTTACAGGTGTAATTATCGGTGTTATTATACTTGCGGCTTTATATGCCGGAGGGTTTGTTTTGGCATCGGTGGTTGCACTATTTGTGTTTTTTTCTTTGAAAGAATATGTCGCAATACTTAAACACAAAGGGTTTCAACCATCTTTTAGAATAATTGCACTTATTTCATTTTTGTTATTTATAGTTTCAGTTGCACATAAGAATGAGTTGTTTCCGATAATTTTATTTCTCGGAGCAACTCTTTCCTTCTGTGCTGTCTTGTTTAAGTTAAGACAACCTTATATTGCTAATGTTGCAACTACGGTTTTCGGATTTATATTGTGTTGGCTGCCTTCACATGTATATTTAATTCGAGTTTTAGGTGCACCCGGAAAAGGTTTTTTAAGTTTATGTACTGTGAATGCGGGGCTTGGATATTTGATATTAATGTTTTTTACTATTCTTGCCACGGATATTGGAGCATATTTCTTTGGAAAACGATTCGGAAAACGAAAATTATCTCCTGAAGTAAGTCCTAAAAAAACTGTTGAAGGTGCTGTTGCAGGTAGTATGTTAGCTGTTTGTACCGCACTTTTGTTCGGTTATTTTCTAAAGTTGACTATATTGCAGTCTTTTACTGCCGGTGTATTAATTACTTTTTTTGCTCAAATTGGTGATTTATCAGAATCTCTGCTTAAAAGAGATGCAGGTGTAAAAGATTCAGGAGACAGCTTGCCGGGTCATGGTGGTTTTTTGGATAGAGCAGACAGCTATATCTTATCGGCACCCGTTACGTATTATTATTTTAAATATTTTGTTATGGATGGCAATTCGTTATCGTCTTTATTGTCTTATGTCGAAAAGGTTTTTACAAATGTCGGAATTATGTGAAGATATTTCTGAGTTTTTATTAAAAGCCGGTTTTTCTAATCTTAATGCTCAAATTTTTGAGCCGGCATTTACTCATCCTTCTTATTCTTTTGAACATTCACTACCTCTAAATGATTGTTATGAAAGATTGGAGTTTTTAGGCGATGCTGTTTTAAAACTGCTCGTAAGTAATTTATTATACTTCAAATTTCCGGATTACCAAGAGGGTAAGATGACAAATATTCGTGCCATATTGGTTAGTGATGATTTTTTATTTAATCTTGCGGAAGATTTAAATTTAAAAAAATATTTACGTATTTCAAGTTCTCTTGAAAAAGAAGGCGGAAGAAATATTCCATCTCTTTCTGCATGTGCTTTTGAAGCATTTTTGGGAAAATTGTATGAAATAGGCATACCTCTTGATGAAATATTGGGTTTTATTTCAAAAATGTATTCAAAGTATATTGATGATATAGGAAGTTTTTTACCAAAATTTAATTCTAAAGCACTTTTACAAGAATATACCCAAGATAAAAATAAAGATTTGCCTCAATATGAGCTTATTTCGCTTAATGGTGCAGAAAATAATTGTGAATTTTTAGTCAAAGTATTGTACCACGGGGAAGAACTCGGGATTGGCAGGGGAAAAACTAAAAAGCAGGCAGAAAGGGAAGCGGCTCATCAAGCTTGTATAAAGTTAAATATTATCGGAGAATAAAGGTTATGGAAAAAATTATTGTTGCACCTTCAATTTTATCAGCGGATTTTGCAAATTTGGAATGTGATT
>JBJEGL010000172.1:0-2310 GCA_051875035.1 Candidatus Gastranaerophilaceae bacterium
AAAAATTAAAAGAAGTAGATTTGTGACTTTTATGGAACAGCAAACTGACCCATATATTGTACTTATTGCTTGTATTCTTTCTTTGAGAACAAACGATATAACCACATATCCTGCAACAATGAAAATGCTTCAGCTTGCAAAAACTCCTGGAGAAATGATGAATGTTGATGAAGAAGAACTTGCGGAAGCTATTTACCCTGTAGGGTTTTACAACAACAAAGCAAAGCAAATAATTGCTCTTTCTAAAAAACTTGTTGAAGAATATGATGGTAAAGTACCAAACTCAATAGAAGAACTTTTGAAATTTGACGGTGTCGGAAGAAAAACTGCAAATTTAGTAATGGCAAAAGGATTCAATATCCCTGCAATTTGTGTTGACGTGCATGTTCACAGAATTTTTAACAGACTCGGTATCGTCAAGACTCAAACTCCTGAAGAAACGGAAATGCAGCTCAGAAAACTAATTCCGCAAAAATATTGGATTAGGTTAAACACAGAATTTGTAACACTCGGTCAAAATATCTGTAAACCAACAAAACCGATGTGTCCGTTTTGTCCTATAAGATATTATTGCAAAACAAACCCGGATAAAGAAGACTAAAAAGTAAAAACGCCGCTTTAAAAGCAGCGTTTTTTATCTATTAAGTATAAAACTATTTTCCAACCTTTGATATAAATTTAATAACACCTTTTATTCTGTCTTTAACAAAAGATTGTGCCAATTTTGAAATAGGCTGGTTTTCAACATATTCATAAGCAACATAAATAGGATCTTGCGAATTCCTAAAACGCATTCTCGGATCATTACCTGTTATATCGACACCTTCAAAATGTTCAAAGTATCCTGCCATAATTCTAAACCTTGTGTTAATAACTCTCTTATATATATAAAGTATTTAAAAAAAATGAAAATTCACTAATCCGTAAAATCGTAACATATTTTTACAAGATTAGTGAATAAAAATTTTAAGAGAGAGAGAGAGAGAGAGTTTTAATAAAAATTTATTTACCAATTTTTGAGATAAATTTAATAACACCTTTTATTTGGTCTTTTACAAAAGATTGTGCCAATTTTGAAATAGGTTGATTATCAACATATTCATATGCTACATAGATAGGGTCTTGAGAATTTCTGAATCTCATTCTCGGGTCATTTCCTGTAATTGCTACACCTGCGAACATGTTATTCATTGTTAATTCTGCTGCCATATCTCTCATCCTTTAAATTTATCTCTCGTACTTATATAAAGTATTTATGCATTAAAAAATTGACTTTTTTATCAAAAGTCAATTTACAAAACTTTACAATACTACAAGATATTCATTATAGGCTTTAAAGATACTACCCAAGTAATTCTTCTAAAATCTCAGCATTCTTTTGAGCCAATACGTTTTCACGTACTCTTTGTTTATTTATATATGTTCTGAGAGCTTCTCTTATCAATTCACTTCTGGTTCTGTTTTCACCTTCTGCTACTCCGTCAATCTTTGCTAAAAATTCTTCGGGCATTGATATCAAAACTCTTGCCATTTATGTCTCCTTTAAATAATCTCGGATAATATTACTCTTATTTAAACAACTTTATGACAGAAAAATTGTCTTTTTTGCATGTTTTTGATATATTTTTAGCAATATTTCTTAACAATTAGACAATAAAAATAAAAAAAGCAAAAAACAACGAATGAGCTTATTACATTCATCTCAGGAAATATAATAGTTTAAGTTTACCTATCGAATAATTAATTTTGCTTCAATTCCTGTTCGGAAGTTATAATCCAAAAAGATTTCAGACGTCTCGCTGTTTGGTCCTTATCTGAAATAATATGCAAATCATCATCTTTGAAATCAACAGATACAGAACCACCGCCATCAAAAGCCATTGCTTTTTCCATTCCTGCTTCTTTTAATATTTCAGCAGCTTCCGGCAAAGATATGGGATGTTTATTTGTCGCAATAACAAAATACAGATTATTATCTTTTATTCCGACAAGTGTTCTTGCATATTTTGAGAGAGAAGAAGCTGATTCACTAATTATTTTTCCTGTTTTATCCGTTAAAACAAAAAACTCTTCAGCGAGCCTTAAATCAGGAACTAAGCCCGGACCGCCCTGAATTGAATGTAAAATTTCATAATCGTCAGAACAAACTTCATTATGAGGAACAATATCATATTTGAGACTACCGTCAGATTTTGCTTTTAATATTCGAAGTTCACTTCTGTTAAGAATTTTATCCATATAGGGTTTCAAGTGAAGATTATTCATTAAATTTTTATTGTTGTGAGGATCAAGAATTTGCTTTCCATTCAA
>JBJEGL010000173.1:0-2302 GCA_051875035.1 Candidatus Gastranaerophilaceae bacterium
GAGATGTATTATCCGGCGGCAGTGCAAAAGCAGCGGTAAATATTCCTGCATTAAAGCCTTCGGTACTTGAACCTGTAAAAGATTATATGCAAATTGCTGAAAATATTGGCGGACTTGCATTCCAACTTGCTGACGGAAACTTAAAGTCAATAAGTATAGAAGTAAAAGGTTCTTTGGCTGATTTGGATGTATCTCCTTTGCAAATTGCTATTTTAAAAGGTATTTTTTCTTCAATAAATGAAAGTGTAAATTACGTAAACGCACCTGTATTGGCAAAAGCAAAAGGCATAAATGTTGTTACGTCAAAATCTCAAAAAGATTGTACATATAAAGGTTCCATTACTGTTAAATTATTGACGGATGCTGATGAACAAACTGTTACAGGAGCATTAATTGCTGAACACATGCCAAGAATAGTTGCAATAAATGAACACAAAATGAGTATTGAACCTGATGAGCATATGCTTATTATTCCTCACGATAACAAACCAGGAATGATTGCAAAGGTTGCAACTGTTATCGGAAAAGATAATATCAATATAAGCAGAATGCATGTTGCGAAGAATACAAATGATGATCCGATTTCAATTATGTTAATCAACACAGACAGTAAAGTTGAAGCGGATACATTAAAAGAGATTTCCGAACTAGACGGAATACAAGACGCAAAATATATTCATTTAAATGCATAAAATTAAAGCCTCTCTTTTGAGAGGCGTTTTTATTTATGTAAAATGTTATAATTTCATCAAGATTAATAAGGAAAAGATATGGATTATTGTAATCAAGATTTTATACCTCAGCCGGATTTAGGAAAAACACAAATTACAATTATGTATACAAATGACTTACATGGTGATGTTGTGAGGATTGGAAGATTAACTTCCGCACAAAAGTGTTTCCAAGCTCAAAATAAAAAGACAACAAATATGACTCTTGCCGGAGGAGACCTGTATTTAGGCAATGATAAGGCAAGAAATAATGCGGTTACAAAAATTCTTAATATGACAAAGATTGAATATACCGCTCCCGGAAATCACGAATTTGACGGCGGTTCAGATTTTTTGGCATATCTTTTAAAGAAAACTAAATTTAAAGTAGTCGGAACAAATCTTGTTATTCCGGAAGGAAATAGTTTAAATAAATTTCTAAAGAATAAAAAGTTAGTCCGCTCACATGTCGTGATGAAAAACGGCACAAAATTTGCAATTCTCGGGGCTGCACCTTCAGATAAAAACATAGGGACAATTGATAAAGAAAATAAGGTTGCATCTATGAGTTTGGAGGATACAATAAAAGCCCTTAATGCAGAAGCAAAAGAACTTGAAGCAAAAGGTATTAATAAAATTATTCTTTTAAGCCATGAAGGATACGGTGAAAAAGGCGATTTAAAAATTGCGAGAGAAACCGAAGGCATAGACATCATTATAGGCGGTCATACACATACAATATTAAATGGAGTAAAAGAAAAAGGTAATTTAAAAAATCTTATGTATTCCAAAAGATGTGAGCCCGTAATTATAACTCAAGCGGGCAGCGATGATGCAAATGTAGGTTATTTGGACGTATTATTTGACTCAAAAGGAGTATTGATTAAGGATAAAATAAAAAATAAACTCGTTAGCCTTGATAATTATGAAAGCAGCCCAAAGGCTGATAAAGTACTAAAAAATGCGATTGGTGAAAATGAAATTATTGCAGAAATTGAAATCCCTTTCATTCCGAAAGCCGAAAATGAAGAAAGAGGAATGGAAAATCCGGTTGCAGATATATTAACAGACGGAATGTTAAGGCGTGGTCAAAAAGAAGGTGCCGAAGTTGCCTTAATTAACGCTCCGAGCATGAAGTCATCAAGAGTTTCGGATAGTCTTACAAAATATGACGTTCAATATAGAATGCTGCCTTATAATGACGATATTTTTATTGTTCCTCTTACCGAAAAACAATTTGTTGATATGTTAAATATTCAAGCCCGAACTATATTGATAGACTCTCAAATGCTGCATTGTGCGGGAATGAAATATACAGTTTCTCAAAGAGATGCAAAAGCAGGAAAAATTTGTGTAAAAGATATTTATATCAAAGATAAAGACGGAAATTTCAGCAGAAAGATTGATTCTAAAAATCCTTCAACAACTAAGGTTGTCGTATGTGCATTAAATAGCTATTTACTAAAAGAATCAAGATTAAAACCTGTATTTTCCGGTATTTCTGATTTAAATTATAAATCTGTTGGTAAAGAGCAAGAAATTTTTATTGAACAAATAAAAATGAATAATAAATTCAAGGCAGTAAAAGACGG
>JBJEGL010000174.1:0-8524 GCA_051875035.1 Candidatus Gastranaerophilaceae bacterium
ATATTTTATTGCTGTTTGTTCACTGTCTACAATGAGAACTATCTTTTTATATTCCGAAAAAGCAGAATTTAACAATACTTTTGCCACAGAGTTGATACAATTGACAGCAAATGAAGTTTCCGTAGTTAAATATCTTTTTATTTTTCCAAAAACTTCTGATTTTCTTATATAATTTGATATTTTCGATAATTGAATAGTCATATAATTCTATTTTATACCAAAGAATTATCGCTGCAAATTACTTGTAAAACTAAACCGATTAATTTTGCAGCCATAATTACTGTTTATTTTTTACAAATGTTTACTATTTTTGATTAAATATTTTTTTTTAAAGTAAAATATTCCGTAGTGAGGCGTTATGAGAAATATAAAAAAATTAATTGAACAAATAAACGAATTAAAAAAAGAAAAACAAGCAATTGTTTTAGCACATTGCTATCAAAATGTTGAAATTGACGAAGTAGCGGATTATGTCGGTGATTCACTGCAGCTAAGCAGACTTGCTGCACAAACAGATGCTAAAATTATAGTTTTTGCAGGTGTTTACTTTATGGCAGAAACGGCAAAAATTTTATCACCAAATAAAAAAGTTTTACTACCTCATATGGATGCCGGTTGCAAAATGGCAGACATGATTGATTTACAACAAGTTAAAGAATTTAAAACAATGTATCCCGGCTTGCCGGTTGTTTGTTACGTTAATTCATCAGCTGAAGTGAAAGCGGAAGCAGACATTTGTTGCACAAGTGCAAATGCCGTTAAAGTTGTTCAATCACTTAATACTCCAAAAATTCTTTTTGCTCCGGACAAATATTTAGGCTCATACGTCGGCAGCCAACTCGAGAACGTTGAAGTAATAACATACCCCGGATACTGCCCGACACACCTTGCAATATTAACTGAAGATGTTGAAAAAATGAAAGTGGAACATCCGAATGCAAGAGTACTCGTTCATCCTGAATGTCACAAAGCTGTTGCTGATATGGCTGATTATATCGGATCTACAACAGGTATTATGAAATACGCAAAAGAATCCGTTGCAAAAGAATTTATCATCGTTACAGAAAAAGGTGTAGTTGACAGATTGCAAAGAGATTATAAAGACAAAAACTTCTATCTTGTTTCAAATAAAGCAGTTTGTCCAAATATGAAAAAAAACACTTTGGAAGATATTTTAACCGTTTTACAAACCGAATGTAATGAGATTATCGTTGACCAAGAAGTTGCCGAGAGAGCAAAACAATCTATCGAAAAAATGGTTGCAATCAGCGGATAGCTGGATTATTGATATTCACAAATCTTAACATTGAGCTAAAGTTCATGATAAATTCTTCCGATAATATCAGAGTAAGTGAAAGGTAAGAAGCGATGAAAATGAATTTCAACAGTTATTTACAGAAGATATTGCAGGCACAGACGGCGAAAAATCCGACAGTCAGTGGAGTAGGACAGAATGTAAATAAAGAGGAAATACTTTCACAGCTTTCACTTTTTACCGGAGCGAGTGCGGAAGAGCTTGCGAATATAGATATGGAGAAGCTTCTTGAGTCAGAGAATGCAGAAGAAGCGTTAGGAGAAAATGCGACAGCAGAAGACAAAGTTCTCGCCGAAATGGTAAAGGCATTGCTGGAACTTGAGGGAGTACAAGGAGCCGCAGATGCAGATGAAGACGGCAAGTTAAGTGCAGAAGAAGCGACAGCATTTTTGAATGATATAATGGGAAAAGACGGAGATATATCTTCATTAACGATGGAAGATATAGATGCAGCGATAGAAGAATTAGGAATAGACTTACAAGAAGTAGCGGAAGAAACAATAGAAGAAGTATTAAACGAAGATAAAGTAGAGGAAGCAGAACCGGAAGAAGAAGTATCTAAAGCAAAAGAAGCACAACAGGCACAATCGAGTGGAGGAGCAAATGGCGGCTCAAGTGCTGCAGGCGGAGCAGGAAGAAGCAACGGAGTATCGTCATCAGGGAATAATAAACCGCAAGGACTTGACGGAATGTCATTACAAGAACTTGAAGCAGAAAAGGCGACAAGAGAAAAGACATTGTCCGAGAAGCAAGATGCAGTAAATGCCGTACATAACGGAGAGAATGCGGAAGTAAAATCAGCCCAGGAAGAATATGATACAGCGGAAGAAGAATATAATGAGGCAGTAAAGAACGATAATAAAATCCCGCAGGAGTTAAAAGAACAGCAAGCAGCGAATGTAGCAGCAATAGATGAGAATGAAGCAGCGATAGACAAGAATGCGGTAGAGATAAATAATACGCAAGGGGAAGTAGATACACTTGAAGGTTCGGTAACATCATTAAAGAGTAACTTATCGTCGTTAGAAGGTTCCTTGTCATCACTTCCACAGAAGAGTGGAAAGGAAGAGGATGCAGAAAAGGATGCTCAAATTGATGAAAAAAGGCAAAGTATAGAAAAACAGATATCAGCCAAACAGGATGAAATAGATGCAGAGGAGCAGAAGCTTGCAGATAAGAAGAAAGATCTTGGTGATTTAGAAGATACGAAGACAGACTTAGAAAAGAGCAAGACGGAACTTGAGCAGGAAAGACAGGAAATAGAAGCAGAAATCGAGAAGACGTGCAGTGAAGAGACGAAGCAGAAGATGACTGCATATAATGAAGCGAAGACGAATCTTGAGACGGTGAAGAATGAGCAGTTGAAGGCCGCAAATGCAGAGCTTGATACAGCGAAGACAGATGTAACGGAAATTAATGAAAAAATTACCGAAGTAAAAAATAAAGAACTTGAAAAAGAAAATTCTGTCGTCATGGGCAATCTTCCGGAAGATCTTATGAAGGGCTCTCTTGCAGGACAGGAAGACAAAATTTGTGAAATTGCGGAAAAATACGGTTTGGAACCTGAGTTTTTTGCAGCAATTATCGGTCTTGAGTCAGGCTGGGGTACAAGCGGATTGGCACAAAGCAATAATAACTTCGGAGGTGTTTCCGGCTCCGGTGATGCAGGTTCTACAGTGAGATCGAGTGACGGTCACAAATTTGCAAAATACTCAAGCGTTGAAGCTGGTCTTGATGCAATGGCTAAAAATCTTGCTTCGTATTCAGACAGATTTTCTGACGTAAATTCAGTTGATATTAATAATGTTGGAGCAATTGGTGGGCACTATTGTGTTGGCGGAGATTGGGCTAACAAGGTAACTGAACTTTATAAGATGATTAAATCAAAACAGGCATAGAGTTATAGAATATTTATATGCCTTTGTTCTGCTAAAACAAAATAATTCTGTTGTGATTTTTGCTTTAGTTAATTATTTATTATTTTACAATTTGTAATAATTAACTAAAGTTTTTTGTTATACTGCCGATACTTAACATGTAAGTGAAAGGTAATAAGCGATGAAAATGAATTTCAACAGTTATTTACAGAAGATATTGCAAGCACAGACGGCAAAAAATCCGTTTGGAGTTGCTTCAACACAAAATGCAAATAAAGAGGAAATACTTTCACAGCTTTCACTTTTTACCGGAGCGAGTGCGGAAGAGCTTGCGAATATAGATATGGAGAAGCTTCTTGAGTCAGAGAATGCAGAAGAAGCGTTAGGAGAAAATGCGACAGCAGAAGACAAAGTTCTCGCCGAAATGGTAAAGGCATTGCTGGAACTTGAGGGAGTACAAGGAGCCGCAGATGCAGATGAAGACGGCAAGTTAAGTGCAGAAGAAGCGACAGCATTTTTGAATGATATAATGGGAAAAGACGGAGATATATCTTCATTAACGATGGAAGATATAGATGCAGCGATAGAAGAATTAGGAATAGACTTACAAGAAGTAGCGGAAGAAACAATAGAAGAAGTATTAAACGAAGATAAAGTAGAGGAAGCAGAACCGGAAGAAGAAGTATCTAAAGCAAAAGAAGCACAACAGGCACAATCGAGTGGAGGAGCAAATGGCGGCTCAAGTGCTGCAGGCGGAGCAGGAAGAAGCAACGGAGTATCGTCATCAGGGAATAATAAACCGCAAGGACTTGACGGAATGTCATTACAAGAACTTGAAGCAGAAAAGGCGACAAGAGAAAAGACATTGTCCGAGAAGCAAGATGCAGTAAATGCCGTACATAACGGAGAGAATGCGGAAGTAAAATCAGCCCAGGAAGAATATGATACAGCGGAAGAAGAATATAATGAGGCAGTAAAGAACGATAATAAAATCCCGCAGGAGTTAAAAGAACAGCAAGCAGCGAATGTAGCAGCAATAGATGAGAATGAAGCAGCGATAGACAAGAATGCGGTAGAGATAAATAATACGCAAGGGGAAGTAGATACACTTGAAGGTTCGGTAACATCATTAAAGAGTAACTTATCGTCGTTAGAAGGTTCCTTGTCATCACTTCCACAGAAGAGTGGAAAGGAAGAGGATGCAGAAAAGGATGCTCAAATTGATGAAAAAAGGCAAAGTATAGAAAAACAGATATCAGCCAAACAGGATGAAATAGATGCAGAGGAGCAGAAGCTTGCAGATAAGAAGAAAGATCTTGGTGATTTAGAAGATACGAAGACAGACTTAGAAAAGAGCAAGACGGAACTTGAGCAGGAAAGACAGGAAATAGAAGCAGAAATCGAGAAGACGTGCAGTGAAGAGACGAAGCAGAAGATGACTGCATATAATGAAGCGAAGACGAATCTTGAGACGGTGAAGAATGAGCAGTTGAAGGCCGCAAATGCAGAGCTTGATACAGCGAAGACAGATGTAACGGAAATTAATGAAAAAATTACCGAAGTAAAAAATAAAGAACTTGAAAAAGAAAATTCTGTTTATGACGGAAATATTTCTTCCGAGTTAGCCTCTGCTATTGATGCCAAATGCGGAGCTGGATTTAGTGCAAAAGTTGAAGAAATTGCAAAGAAATTAAATTGTGACCCGAATGACTTACTCGGTATGATGTACAGTGAATCGGGACTTAATTCAACAGCTGTTAACGGAAGTTCAGGAGCAACGGGGTTAATTCAATTTATGCCTTCAACAGCACAAGGTTTAGGAACATCTACTGCTGAATTAGCAAATATGTCACCAATAGAACAACTTGATTATGTTGAAAAATTCTTTGATTCCAATATGAAGATGGCAGGTATTCCTGAAGGTCAAAAACTTGAAGCAGGAACTTTGTATGCATTAGTATTCCTTCCTGCTTATGCAAACAGAGATGTTTTAACAACTCAAGGCGAAAATTATTATAATGCAAACTCCGGATTAGATACAAACGGTGACGGAAAGATTACAATTGATGATTTAACTCAAAGAGTTAAAGGTAAATATAACGAATTGTACGGAGCAATGGTATAATCAAAAGAAAGAGAGGTTGCAGCCTCTCTTTCTTGTTTATTGTATTTCTACCGAAAGATTTGTAAATTCGATATCATCATAGTCTATGTAGGCTGTTTGAAATAAATTTTTTCCGGCTTTAAGAGTAATCGTATTCTTTTTTCCTTGCTTAATAATTCCTTTTGGAATAGGGATTTGTTGATTGTCTCCGTTTAATTTAAGTTCGCATATTTTATTTCCGTTGCAATACACTTCGGCAGGTGAAGCAAAGGTTGTTACTACTTTTGATTGACCGGCTTGTCTTGCTGTTAATGTATCTATTCCGATAATGGAACCAATTATGAAAAATGCATTTTGTCCATGTCTTAAAATAGGAATATCAAAGTCTTTTGTGTAAAATGCCCCTATTGCCTTGGAAGAAAAATCTGATGCATTTGCTGAATTAATACTATAGCTGTTATCTCCCAAGTGAATCATGTCTGTTTCAACAATAATATCTTTAGCTGCAGTTTTTTCAATTCCGATTATAAGAGGTTCTTTGCCTATTTTATCAATAGTCATGGAAAAAGGTTTATATCCGTCTTTTTGCACGGATAGAATTGTCGGACCATCAATTTTTGCATTAAGATTAAATCTTCCTTCTTCGTCGGTAACAGTAAGAAATTTCAATGCCGGAGCAGCAACTTTTGCATCGGGAATACCTTTTCCGGTATTTGAATCAATAATCTGATTGTAATTTGATATATCTTCATTCTTTTGTACACCGCCTTTTACTGCGGCATTAGCACCCAGAGATATAGAAATTGATAAAAATATAATAGCAAACAATCTGAACATATAAATTTCCCCCTTTATATGCAATATAAATATGATTTAAGCATCTGTAAATTATCCCTGTCTGGCTTAATGTACCTGTATTTTTAAATTTTAAGGTTTGAAGAATTTTACAGAATATTATTTTTTTAAAATTTAAAAGATAAATTATATTTTTTAATTTAATTAATTAAAAATATAATAATATACTCTTTTCAAAAATGTTAAGATTAGTGCTAAAAAATAAACTATTTATTGATATAAAACAAAAACAGGCATATAATTACAAAAGGAATAAAGGTTATGAAAAAAATATTTGGGCTTTTAATTATATTAGTATTTTGTATGAATTCTGTTTCGGCAGCTGTAGTTTCTCCTGTTGTAGAAGGTGAATTTCAAGAATATGTTAACAAAATCGGTTTTAAACTACGGAATGCAAATGCAATTGAGCAACAAATAATTTTTAGGTACTCAAAGTCAAACTCGTTAAAAACGAAAGCTTCTTTAAGGAGAGATATTGTGTATATACCAAAAGGAGCACTTACTTTTGTTGAATCGGAAGATGAGCTTGCCGCATTAATTGCATATCAGACTGCATATAATCTGTACTTTAAAGAATCAGGGGGATTTATAACAAGACTTGCACCTCAAAAGTATGAAATTTACGCAGATAAAAGAGCCGTTGATTTTCTTATTAAATCGGGATATTCACCTTTATCTTTAATTACTTTTTTAAATAAAATATGCATCGAGTCGGGACATAATTTAGGACATGTTAAAAAATCCGTAAGACTCGCCAAAATATATGAATATATTGTTAGAAAATATCCTGATAAGCTTAATGACAGAAATTTCAAAAACAATATTTATTATCAAAATTTTTTACTTAACTCAAGACAAAATCGTGAAATTTTGCAGGAAAGATTGCAATATGACCCGTTTTCAACAAAAAGAATAGATTATAGGTAAAATATGTTCAAAAAGATATCGCCACTTTTAGTTATTTTAGCTTTTTGCTGTAGTCTGAATTTTTCATATGCAGATGATTTTCATCGTTCATATAGAAATATATATTCTAACAGAATAAAAACTCCAAAGTTTGAAGAAGTAAACAGAATTCCGCTAAAAATACAGGTAATATCGGATATCTCCACAAAGAGTAATCTTACTGAAGGTCAAAAAGTAGTTTTTTTAACAAGAGAAAATGTAGTTTTAACTCATAAAAAAGTACTGCCGGCAGGGAGCAGAGTTTTTGGTACAGTAGAAACTATCTCACAAAATGAGCCATTTGGTGTTCCTTCCAATCTTATTATCGGTAATTTTAAAATTGAGTATATGCCGACAATTAAACTTGAGGGTCAAATAATTAAACAAGGAGCTAACAGAACATATTGGGCTCTTAATCCTTTATTTTTTGCAGTTAGGGGTGGACATTCAAAAATCAAAACGGATGAAGTTTATACTGTTTATTACACACCGCCTGCATTGTAGGTTTGTATATGCTAAAAAAAATTGCACTTTTCCTTATTAGAATATATCAATTCTTTTCAAAATATACACCTAAAACTTGCCGATTTTATCCTACTTGTTCGGAATACACAAAGCAAGCAATAGAAAAATACGGATTTTTCAAGGGCGGCTGGCTCGGCTTAAAAAGGATTTGCCGTTGTCATCCTTTAAATAAAGGCGGTTATGACCCTGTACCTTAAATATTTATTTTCTTTTTTAGTTTGGAATTTATTTATTCTCATCACTAAAAAATCGTTTAAAGTGAATAAAAAGGTTTATTGTTATACATAAATTACAAACACTCGCACAAGATATAAAAAAAGCTTATTTGTAAATAACAAATTTATAGAATAATAAAAAATCCAGACATACACACTCCTAATTATTCTTGACGGGAATATTTTAACAGAGAAATACGTTTATTTATCGGAAGTAAACAATCAGTATTATCATTAAAATTCGATTTTTAAATTGTTAAATAAAAGTTAAGAAATAATGATTTATTTCTAAATAGATGTATAACATAGCTGTTGAAAGAAATAAGTAATTTGAAAGGAGCAAATTATGAAATTTTTAGTTAGAAAAACACCGGACAATTTTATTAGAACTGTGAATGATGAAATCAGCTCTTTACTTAACAGGCATTTTGACAGTTATTTTCCGGATGCAAATTATTGGGAAGATACTGAAAAGCTTTCAATGCCTATTGAGGTTACCGATAAAGGTAAAGAATATGATATCAGAGCAGAACTTCCGGGAATTAAAAAAGAAGATTTAGATATTGATATTGAAGAAAATTATTTGAGAATTAATGCTAAAAAATTTGATGAAACGAAAGAAGAGGACAAAAATTTCAAACATTCTGAATTCAGCTATGGTGAATTTTCAAGAACAATCCAGTTACAG
>JBJEGL010000175.1:0-2280 GCA_051875035.1 Candidatus Gastranaerophilaceae bacterium
GATACAGAAAAGCGGTTTGTAAAATTTTGGAGAAAGAAAATCCTGAGATATTTTTAATAGGTGCAACAGTTGTAGGCAGAGATTTAGCACCGCTTGTTGCAACAACTCTCGGTACAGGATTAACAGCGGATTGTACGGAGTTGGAAATAGTTGACGGAAAACTTGCCGCAACAAGACCAACTTTTGGCGGAAAATTAAATGCAACAATACTTTGTAAAACGAAACCTCAAATGGCAACTGTTCGTCCTTCCGTTTTTAAAAAGATTGATAATAACTTTCAGAATAGTGCAGAAGTGCGTTTTGATTGGGTTGATACAAACAGTTGTACGGAATTTACTAAAGTTTTAGCTTTTCTTGCAAATAATAAGCAAAATAATTTGAGTAATGCAAAAATAATTTTATCGGGCGGAAAAGGATTAAAAACTAAAGAAAACTTTGATAAACTTTACAAACTTGCAAACTTGTTAAATGCCTCTGTTGGTGCTTCAAGAGGTGCTGTAGAAGCAAAATTTGCAAATTCCGACATACAAATAGGACAAACGGGGAAAACGGTTAGTGCAAAGGTTTATATCGCTTTTGGAATTTCGGGAATGACACAGCACGTGTCAGGAATTAATTCTTGTGATAAAATAATTGCAGTTAACAATAATCCGAATGCACCAATTTTTAAAATAGCCGACTACGGGATTGTCGGAGATGCTTCGGAGATACTTTCGGCTATGATAGAACAGTTTAGTAATAAGAATGGAGAATGTTATGACGTGTGAAAATCAAACAGGAGAAAAACTGAAAAAATTCTCAAATATTCAACTGTTGAATTTTTGTCTTGGTTTTTTCGGCTTACAATTTGCCTGGCAAATGAGAATTATTTTATCCGGTCCCGTTACCGAGGGACTCGGAGCATCCCCCTTTATTTTTGGCTTAATTTGGCTCGCAGGTCCTGTTACAGGCATGGTGGTACAGCCGATAATAGGTGCTATGAGTGATAATTCTCATACAAAATTCGGCAAAAGAAGACCATTTATCTTTTTGGGTGCTTTATTTGCAAGTATTGCTCTTGTATTATTCCCTAATTCGGCAGGAATTGCGGATTGTTTGCAAGCTGTCGTTCCTTTTAAATTACCTGCTCTTACAGCATTATTGTTTGCGGCAGGAATGATTTGGATTATTGATGCCTGTGTTAATGCGGCACAAGGTCCATACAGGGCATTAATTCCCGATAATATACCTGTTGAACAGCATTCTCTTGCAAATTCGTATTTAAGTTTTGCAATAGGATTAGGTTCTGTTATAGCAGCAGGAACAGCACCGTTTTTAAAATGGGCATTTAACTATCAAATGAGTATTCCGGCTCAATTTATAATGGCTGCCGTAGCATTTTTCGGTGCAACGATTTGGACTTGTATGACGATTAACGAAATTCGCAGAGAACCTGTTAAAACGGAAGAAACTGAAAAAACTGCCGAAAAAGGAATGAGTTTTTCTGAAAGCTTGAAGGCATTTTTTGCTTCATCTCCGGAAATTGCAAAAATATGTACGGTTCAATTCTTTACATGGATTGGTATTATGTGTATGTTTATTTATTTTACACAATATTCAATTCATACTGTTTTCGGAGTTCCCGATTTAACTTCTGTTTCAGAAGATATTAAATTATCATACGAGGCAACTATTTCTCAGGCAACAAATTTTTCATCAGTTTGTTTTGCAATATTTAATCTTATTTGTTTCATTGTTTCATTACCTATCGGTATTTTGTCATCAAAGTTCGGTAACAAAGTAATTCATGCAATCGCATTATTATCAATGGCCTTAGCATTTGGAGCAATGGCATTTACAACAAATACAACTCTTGTAATGGCATTTATGGCACTTGCAGGTATCGGTTGGGCAAGTACATTAGCATTACCTTTTGCAATGCTTACAAGATTTATCAGTAAAGGTTCCGAAGGTTCCGTAATGGGAATATTCAATATTTTCATAGCCGGACCGCAAATTGTCGTTTGTACAATTTTAGCTTGGTTTATCAGTATTTGTTCTTTCCAAACGGATGCAGGTGTAAATTACCATTATGAGTATGCTTTAATAACAGGTGCAATAGTTCTTGTAATAGGGGCATTGGCAACGTTAACGGTAAATGAAGGTAAGATTGAAAAAGAAGCGGAATAATTGTTTTGATACTTAAAAAACAGCAAAAACAGCCCTAAGCAGGGCTGTTTTTGTTATGTAAAAATATATGAACACATAAAAAGATGTTTCTTTGACAGAGCATGACGGTTG
>JBJEGL010000176.1:0-8451 GCA_051875035.1 Candidatus Gastranaerophilaceae bacterium
GAAATTATTTTGGCACTTTTTCTGTCAATTTCTACGGAATAAACGTCATAACCACGAGATATTGCTTCAAACGTCATAATTCCCGAACCTGCAAATAAATCACAAAAAGTTGCAAACTCTCCATGTGCTGCTACTGTATTAAATACTGCTTGTCGAATTTTTGACAAAGTCGGTTTAATGTTTGCAAAATTCGCTGTTTGTATTGATAGAGAATTGTATTTTCCGCCGGTTATTTTCATTTTAAAGCCTTATTTTTATTGTACCAAATGAATTATGCAAACTGTTTGAAATAAAATCGAAAGGATATGAACGTATTGCTTTTTGTATTGCAACAAAAGAACCTATATTATTTTGAAAATGCCAAATGTTATTATGTATATATTTTGTTTCAATAAGTCCGTTATATCCCCGATAAAATCTGATAATTTCGCATCTTTTAAGTTTTTTTGAACAAAAAACCGCTTCAAAATTATTATCAGAATTTTCGATAATATATTTTTCACTTGTTCTATCACCTTGAAGCATTCTTTGCAAATAAATATTTCCTGCCGCTTTAGGTGATAAATCCTTTAAATTTTTATGAATAATAATCACTTGTTTATCAAAAAAATTATCAAAAGATTGATCTCTTCTTACTTGCTCATAAACGATACTATTCGTGTTTTTGGTAATTTTGAAAACTTTTTGAAACCTCGAAATACCCAAATCAGGAAGAAAAAAATCTTCCGCAAAAACAATATTTTGCCATAAACAAATAACAAGCAAAACAATTTTAATTAAAAATGTACGGTCTTTTTTCTTCTGCTTCAATAATTTCATATTCCGAGCCTAAGATTTTCTTAAAAATTTCACCTGCATATTTTTCACTGTCAAAATGTCCAACCTCAAAAACAACAGTATTTTTCGTTTCAAGAGCTTCGTGGAATTTTACTTCTCCCGTAATAAACAAATCGTATCCGAGTTCATTCACCTTTGAAATTTCCGAGCCGCCTGCCCCTGCACAAAAAGCAATAGATTTGATACTTTTTGTATTATTTAAATTAATGACTTTCAAACAGTCAAGATTCAATCTTTGCTTGATTTCTTTCTTTAAATCATCTACATTTAGTTCTATATCAAGTTTTTTACCGTTTATAAACTCATTAATACAATCACAATAACCAAAGCCGCATTTGGCGGACAATGTATCCGTAGTTCCACCTTTCGCAAGGTCAAGATTTGTATGTGCCGAATATATTTGAATACCGTATTTTACTGCATCGGTAATTATCCCCTTTTTAATCGTCTTCAAAGGTTCAAAAATTATGGGATGATGAGAAAGAATTAAGTCACAACCACTCTCATAAGCTTGCTTCACAACACTATCCGTAACAGTTAGTGCAGTCATTATTTTTGAAAATTCTCGTTTATCTAAATTTATCTGCCAACCTGAATTATCCCATTTTGCTTGGGTCTCAAGTGGAGCAAATTTTTCAATTAAATCTATTACCTGTTTAACTTGAGACATAATTATCCTTTATTTTTTTCATATATTTCAAAAATTTCTTCAACAGCTCTTTCAATAACATCATTGACTACTTTGTAATCATAATGAACAGATTCTTTTGTTTCAAATTCTATTGCTTTCATACGTTTTTGAATTGCTTCTTCCGTTTCTGTTTTTCTGCCTCTCAAACGGTTTTCAAGTTCTTCTTTTGAGGGCGGTAAAATAAATATTGAAACAGCTTCCGGCATTTTTTCTTTAACCTGTTTAGCACCTTGAACTTCTATCTCCAAAAGTACATTTTTTCCGGAATTAAGCATTTCTTGAACTCTGTTTTTATTAGTTCCGTATCTGTTACCGCCAAATTCCGCCCATTCTAAAAATGCACCGCTTGCAATATCTTTTTCAAAATCCTCTTGAGTTGTATAAAAATAATTTACTCCATGAACTTCTCCCGGACGCGGTTTTCTCGTTGTTGATGAAACAGATAAAGAAATATCTTGTGCTTGTTTCAAAAACTCCTTTATTAATGTTCCTTTTCCGACTCCGGAAGAACCTGAAATAATGAATAATTTACCGGTCATTTTTTCTCCTTTTGTATAAATTATACTAAAAGTATTCTCCTTTTCCAAATTTTTTGCAATAAAAATGCGACTCAAGAGCCGCATAAGTCAAGAAAGGAATGGTTAGACTATTAATTAAGCAAATTATTACATATATTTGTTTACTATGCAAATATATGTATAAATGTTAAGAATTTCTTTAATTACAATTTGCTGATACAATGTAATTGCAAGCTTTTTGAATACACTGTATTTATTTAACAAAGACTTAATATTCTTAACAATTAATGGAGAAAGCCATGAAAATAGGTATAATCGGACTCGGATTAATAGGCGGTTCAATATTCAAGAACCTTATATCTACTGATAACACACTATATGTTGTAACAAGAAACAAAGAAACTCAACAAAAAATTAAACATTTTACACAAGCTTGTTCTGAGGATTATGCCATATTAAAAGATTGTGAAGTTATTTTTGTCTGCACTCCTATTCATAAAATTTTAGAAACGTTAGATAAAATAGAAGAAATAATATCAAAAGACTGTATCGTTACAGATGTTGCAAGTGTAAAAGATTTTGTAACAACAAAAAAACGCCCTTATAAATTTATACCGTCACACCCCATGGCAGGTACGGAAAATAGCGGTTATAATGCCTCTTTTAAAGATTTGTTTATCGGTGCGAAATGGGTTTTAACGCCTTACGACTGCCAAGAAACAGATATATTAATTAATTTAATAAAACAGATGGGTGCAGAACCGATAATTGCAAAACCTAAAGAACACGACGAAGCTGTTGCTATGATTAGTCATTTTCCTATGTATGCGGCACAATGTTTATTTTCGGCCGCAAAGGATAATAAACTTGCCTTAAAACTTGCAGCAAGCGGATTTAGAGATACAACAAGACTCGCTATGTCTGACCTGAATTTAGCATGTGATATGATGCATTTTAATAAAGCTAATATAGAAAATGCTCAGAAAGTTTTTGAGAATGAATTACACAATTTAAAAACAGATGATTATCTTGAAAAAATAACGCAAATACAAAAACAACGCCGAGCTTTATATTCCAAAGACGGTAAAAATATTTTCTAAAAGCATAATTTTTCCATAAGACCAATCATTGAACAATTTTTATTTTAAAATTTTGTATCGGTTGTTTTTGGATTAACTTTTTTTGATTTTCAAGAGTATTTTTTATGGAAAAAATCCAACCCGTTTTATGATTTACAAATACAAAAAATGCAGCCTGACTTTCTATAATTCTTGCTGTATCATCAATAAGTAATTCTCCTTTATCCGACAGTTCAAAAACAGTAAATGACAAAGGTTCTGAAACAGTGCTTTCTATGTAAGCATCATATTTAATGCTAAAAACATTTGATGTATCTTTAACAACGGGCTTATCTTTATAAGTTGTAATCCACTTATAAAGTGCTGTTATTAAGTGTCCGTTATTCTGTTTCATCATTTTTTACCAGCGGAATAAACTTTTCAACAAGCTCTTTATTCCATTTGATATCTTCGCCCTGTCTGATTATTTCAATTGCCTTATCAACATCATAAGCCTTTCTATAGGGTCTATCTTGAGTAAGGGCATAATATGCATCTATCAAAAGAATAATTTGAGAACTTAAAGGAATGTTTTTGCCTGATGCTTTTCCGGGATATCCCGAGCCATCCCAATTTTCATGGTGATTTTCAATAATAGGAATGATATCTTGAATACTGCTAATCGGCTTCAAAATATCTCTTGCGGCTATAACGGGATGAGTTTTTATTATTTCTCGTTCTGCGTCTGTAAGTGCATCTTCTTTTTTGAAAATATTTTCAGGAATCATAATATTTCCGATATCATAAAGTAAAACGGCAATTCTTAACCTGTCTATTTCTTCTTTAGACATTTCCATTTTCTTTGCAAGCTTTACTGCTAAATGAAGTTTTGATTTGGTAAATCCCGGCTGGTAAGTAGAATTATAAGATTGTGTCAAAATATCTACAACCGAATATATTACCTCTTTTGCATCTTTTTCTTCATAAGCTGAAACTGAGCAAAGTCTTGCCGTAATATCTCCCGCAACTTCTGACGGTATTTGGACTCTTTGCTTTGAAATAATATCCAAAAAGGCATTGACAGCAACTTTCTGCCAATTTGATTCCTTTTGTTTTTGTGTTAACTGAACTTGATTTCTACCGTTTATTTTTGCTTTATACATTGCCTGATCAGCAAGTTCCGTTAAATCAAAGACATTTTTACTATGTTCTAAAAATGTTGCAACACCTATACTTGCCGTAACATGCCCGATTTTTTCCAGAGGTACAGCTTCTATTGCCGCTCGTATTCTTTCTGCTGCCATCATTGCACCGTAAGAATCTATACCGGGAAGCAAAACATTAAATTCTTCTCCGCCAATTCTTGCCGGAACGTCAATTGAACGAGCTTTACTTTTTAATACATCTGCGATTGTTTTTATTGCAACATCACCGTACTGGTGTCCGTAAGTATCATTTATTGTTTTCAAATGGTCAAGGTCAAGAGAAATCAAAGAGAAAGGCTGACCTAAACGCAGGGCTCTTTCTGCTTCCCTATCCATATTTTCTTCAAAATAACGACGATTATATAATCCTGTTAAAGGATCTGTTACCGCTTGTTTTCTAACTTCCTCAAACAAACCTGCAATTGTTATCGCAAGTTCTATCTGATTTGCAAATAACGTCAAAAAGTCCATTTCAGTATCTGTAACTTCGGGACGTTCTGAAAACACTATTAAGCATCCAAATTCTTTAGCTTCCGCAACACTTTCATTTTGTTTACGATACAAAGGAACGACTATCACGGATTTACTTTGGGTCGTTTTTATAACTTTATGTACAAATTCATGAGATAAATTTGTCATAAAATCTCGTATTATATTTTTTATATCATTTGAACTTTTTATTGTATGTTCTTTTAAAGATTGAGCAAATATAAATGCTTCATTATATGGTACTCGATATTCTTTTAACGTTACGTTTTTATCTGCTATTCTTTTAATTGTTTTGCTTTCGGAATGAGATTTTACACAGAAAAAAAATTCATTGTTTTCTTTTTCTTTTGTTAAAATTATCGTATTAATATAACCCATGTGTGTTTGTAATGAGTTTACAATCATATCCAAAACACTCGTCAAAGGTTCCGAGGAATTCATCATCTCCCAAATACTGCTCATTGTAAGCATTGTATTATTCGCTTTATTTAATTCCTCTGTTTTTTCTTTAATTTCGTGTTCCAATTCAAGGTTGCGTTTATATATATCCATCGAATTTGTCGATGAAATCGTATTGTCAACCTGTTGTATTTTATCGAACAATCCTTTTAATTTTGAAAATGAAAAAATGACACAATCCTCATATTTTAACTTTTTACAATTATACAACTATATTAGTCAAATTGTAAGACTTTATTTACAAGTTTTACGATAGTTTGCAAATTTATTTTTTTTGTACACACATTTTTATCATTCCGTCTGCAAATTTTCTTCATACACGGTGAACAATTGCAATCAGCTTGAACAGAATAGTATTTTTCACCGAAAGGAGCCGTTCTTTCTGCCGATGTTGCAAAAAACAAAGTAATTATAGCCGGTTTGCCTGTTGCCCAGGCAATATGGGCACTGCCGGAATCAGGAGAAATCACCAAATCTGCAAGTTTAAATATTTCGGGAAGCTCTGCCAAATTTGTCTTACCTTGCAAATTCAAAATATCTTCTTCATTAAATCCTGACAAAATTTTTCTGCTCAATCCTTTGTCATTTTGGGTTCCTGTGTATATAATATTTGCCTTATCCTTGTATATTTTTATTAGTTCAGACCAATTTTCAACCTGCCAGTGTTTATTTTCCCAGGTCGTTTCGGGAGCAATAATTATAGTCTTTTTATTGTTATCAAGTTTTTTAAATATTTCCTGTGCTTTCTGCTTTGCTTCTTGAGAGCTTTCCGGCAAAACAAAAGCGATATTTTCGGCATTTGCACCTAAATATTTCGCAATTTCAAGATTTCGTTTTATTACGTGGTAGTTAATATCAAATTGTGGACGATTTGTTTTAATTATTTCATTTGCAAAAATTCCGGAAAATTCTCTGCCGTCAGATAATGCTATCTTTCTTTTTGCAGCAGATAACCCCAATATAATACCGCTTTTTAATAATTGCTGTGTATCAATTGCAATATCGTATTTTTTATGGCGTATTTCTTGTATAAGCCTTATAAATTCTTTCATTCCGCCTGTTTTTTTATGAATAACATAAACTTTATTTAAAAGCGGGTTGTTTTCTATAAATTGAGCAGCTTTATCTTCTACTATCCAATCTATTTCTGCGTTTGGAAACTTTTCCCTCAGTACAGCAGCAAGCGGCAGTGTATGTATTGTATCACCTAATGCACTTCTTCTTATTATTAATATTTTTGTTGTTCTATTATTCATATACTAATTTAATTGTTGATAAGCTGTTTAAAGTATATTAGCACATTATAATCTTTTTGGGTGACAAAATTTTTATAACTTTTGTTATTATTAAAATACAAACACGACCGAGTGCATAGTCAGGAAAATGGAATGAACAAAGACATGAGAGCAAAGACAAAAAATGCAATCAATTTATGCAAAGTAAAATTGGAAAATTTAAAATCAAGATTAGATGAATCAAATGAATCCAATATCGTTTACAACAGAATATTGATTGAAAAAGCTGTCTTGGAGGACAGTCTGAAAAAACGACCGTTCGACTTTATTTTTAAATTAAAAAAACATTTTGTAAAAAAAGAAAATAAAAGAATTTGTGATTATTTTAAAACATAAAACTACAACGAATGTGTATTTGTTGTTAATGTGGTTCAGACTTAATTCTTAATATATAATTATTTTTCGGATTGAAGTTCGCATTTGTAATAATCAAACGGTAGTTCAGTATTAAAAATTTCAAAATTTATTTTTTCACAATTAACAAGTTTTCTATTAAATTTGTTTTGCCAAGCGTCAATATAATTGCGAATTTCTTCTGTATTTACGGGATTCTCCGAAAATATTGTATATATTTTTTTATTGCTCTTAAGTTCTTGAATAATTTTATTTTCTAAATATTTTGAATACTCTATATCCTCTTCAAAAGCTATTGCCTGTGCAATATCGTTCGGTACTCCAATATAAGATACATTTTTGTTTTGATTTACGGCAAAAACAGATACTACAAACTCGAATAAAAAAACATCCGAATTATCATCATAATTATAATTTTGAAACTCTATTATTTTAGAGACTTGTTTCATTTTGAATTGTCCATTTATAAAATTCACGTATCGTATAGGCAACTCACCATTTACAAATGTTGTGTAAACATAAGCAATACAAACTATATAACTGCATATTAAGATATTTTTATAATTGTTTCTTTTGATAATATTCAATACATTAATTACAAACATTGCTAAAATAATGCCATACAATGCACTGCTTGCAGCAATATATCTGTATGTTTTAAATAAAAAAAGATTTATTATATATGAAAAAACCGTAAATAAAATGATTCCGATACAAACATTTTTATTGGTACATTCAAATAGTTTATTTGTTTTCTTGGCAAATAATACTAAAACAGAATAAATAGAAATCAATGTAACAATAATGTAATTTATCGCATATCTCGGATCCCAAACAAAGTCTTCTATTCCAAAAAAGTGATTGAAAAATTCCCAGTTTTGTTGTGTAACCTTAAAAAACGGATAAAAGACAAATTGCAGCCATCCGTCAGGCATTACACGAGCATAATCCGTATTCACAAAATTTATATAATCAGCATATTCCGATTTAAAAATATCATTATAATAAGGAAAAATAGGATTATGATATTGTTGATAACATATATACATCCAAAATCCGTTTAGTAAAACAAAACAAATAAAAACAGTTGAAGCTATAAGAACAAATACTTTAAAAGGTTTTTGTATCTTTTTTGAAAATCCGTATATACCAACAATAGCAAGAATACCTGCAACATACACTATTGCAGTTGATTTTAATCCAAAAGCAATGCCTAATAATATTCCCGCCAATAATATTTGTAAATTTCTTTTTGAGGAATCAGGTAAAAAGACATTTTTTAAAACTAAATATAATCCCAACAAACATAATACAGCAATTTTTCCGTCTCCTCTCGAAAAGTCCAAAATATCCATCATAACAGGAGAGCAAGCAACATAAACAACATTAAATAAAACCGTTATACCAAGAATACAGTTATTAAGTTTATCTTTAAAAGATAAAATAGTTAATTTGTAAACTAAAAATAATAAAAAGACACTATCTAATATAGATATTAAAATAAAGATATACGGATGATTATTCAACTTAAACATTAGCAAATAT
>JBJEGL010000177.1:0-2273 GCA_051875035.1 Candidatus Gastranaerophilaceae bacterium
TCAAGAAGAAATGATGAACCTCAAAAAGCTTCAAGACCGTACGATAAAGACCGTGACGGTTTTGTAATGGGCGAAGGTGCAGCGGTTATTATGTTAGAAGAACTTGAACATGCAAAAGCGAGAGGAGCAAATATTTTGGCAGAGATTGTCGGATATGGTCAAAGTGCCGATGCATATGACGTTGTTGCTCCCGATCCCGAAGGGAAAGGTGCGGAATACGCTATTTATTCCGCAATGGAAAATGCAGGAATCAGTCCTAAAGATATAGATTATATTAATGCACACGGAACAAGTACTCACGTCGGAGATATTGCAGAATCTAAAACAATAGAAAGAATTTTTGGCGATAAAGAACATAATAAAAACCTTCTTGTAAGTTCAACAAAATCAATGACGGGACATATGCTTGGAGCAGCAGGAGCAATTGAAGCAATATTCGCTATAAAAACAACAATGCATGATATAGTACCGCCTACGATTAATCTTGAAAATCAGGATGAAGAAGTGGGAAATCTTGACTATGTAGCAAACACTGCCCGCAAACATAAAGTAAATTATGCACTTTCAAATTCCTTTGGATTTGGAGGCTGCAATGCCGTATTGTTATTTAAAAAGTATGAAAACTAAAAACAGAAAAATAAATTTTAAAAATGGCTAAAATATTTTAGCCATTTTTTGTTTGGAAAAATTAAAAAGTAGCAAAACATTGCTGTCATTCTGATGACAAATATCATTTTTTGTCCGAAGTATCTGTATTTTTTCATTTTTCATTTTCAATTTATTACAAAAAGATTCTTCACCCTCGAAATGTTAATGGGTTCAGAATGACATTATCTGTCATTCTGAGGGCTACCTTTTAAGATTGATTACTTAGCATCCGATTGGAGTGGCAACTTGTTGCCCGAAGAATCCATGATGAGTAATAATAAAATAAACTGTCATACTGAGGCTTTAGCCGAAGTATCTCTTGAATTTTTAAATTTATTTAAAAAGATTCTTCACCCCAAAAATGTTATTGGGTTCAGAATGACTGTATAACGTGATTTTTGCGTAAACTGTAATATGAATCCCTTATTTTATTCGGTTTTATCATTTTCATACCATTGAATATTTCTTGTTGCATACATAGTAATAAGAATGGCAAAGAATAATCCGAAACTACCGAACAGCAATGCATATTGTTCCATATTTAATGTCATATACAAATATAAATATATTATTGTTAGGAATAAACTAACGAGAACGGGAATTTTTTTATTTTGTTTTTTCGTTATTACAAAATAAGAATATCCACCAATAACCAATATTGTCATTATGACGGCAATTAAATATGAAACCGAGAAATTATAAAATTCTGACATTGAGAGTAACAGAAGATAAAAAATTACTAAAGATGCACCTATTATTACATATTGTAAGGGGTGAATTTTGTATTTTTTGTTTTTAATTTCAAAAACAAAAAATGTCAGAAAAGTAAGAGCTATAAATAAAAATCCATATTTTAAGCATCTTTCCACCATTCTGTAATTATCAACCGAATTGGAA
The DNA here is from genome assembly GCA_051875035.1 of Candidatus Gastranaerophilaceae bacterium. Taxonomy (GTDB): domain Bacteria; phylum Cyanobacteriota; class Vampirovibrionia; order Gastranaerophilales; family Gastranaerophilaceae; genus RUG841. The sequence continues at coordinate 1,546 of JBJEGL010000177.1, forward strand.
AAAGCTACGCCGAGTTTTGAGTCATGTTCTTTTCCTGCTGATGTTGCAGCTATTTTGGAAACAGACCATTCTCCCATAAAAGAATTTGCTTGATATTTTGTATTAAACGGCAAATAAGAACCTATAATACTCCTAACAAAACAACCAGCCATAATTATAGGTGGTATCTTAACATTTATTACTAAAAATGTAAATATTATACTTTATTAAATAAAAAATACAGAAAAAAGACACAATTTTATGAAGCATGTACATTAGATTATCTTTATATTAATATTGTTTTGTAATAATACTTTAAAGAGGCGGAAAATATGCTTGTATCACTTGAATGGCTTAATGAATTTGTAGATTTAAACAACTTAACTCCGGAAGAAATAGCCGAATCACTTACGATGAGCGGTTTAGAGGTTGAAGAAATTGAAAAGGTAGGAGCAAAATTTACAAATATTGTAACAGCAAAAATTAAAGACATTCAAAATCATCCTGATTCAGACCATTTACACCTTGTAGAAATAGATAACGGTCAAGGTTCAAGAACTGTTGTTTGCGGTGCACAAAATATTGAAGTCGGACAAATTATCCCCTACGCATCCGTCGGTTCTAAAGTTTTAAACCGAAAAACAGGTGAACAATTTGAACTTACTCCTGCAAAAATCAGAGGTGTTGTTTCAGAAGGAATGCTTTGTTCACAAGATGAACTCGGTCTTGAAAAACTTCAGGAAGAAGAT
>JBJEGL010000178.1:0-2271 GCA_051875035.1 Candidatus Gastranaerophilaceae bacterium
CAGTTTATCAATTAAAAAATCAACGTTTTGTAATGCTTGTTCTTTTATTTCATCAAGAGAACCGCTATGCAGAATAAAATCTCTTGTTGTAAAAAAATGTTCGCATCCATCCAATAACGTTGATTTTAAAACTTTTTTCCCGAAAAAATTGTCGAAATAGAACATTAAACACCAATAGTATTAAATATTCTATCGCCTGCATCACCAAGTCCCGGAATAATATATCCTGTTTTTGTTAATGTTTCATCAATGTGAGCAGTTGTAATTTTAATATCCGGAAAATATTTTCTTATCTTTGATAACCCTTCAGGAGCAGAAATCAAACTTACAAAGCGAATATTTTTAATCGGAATTCTTTTGCTTGCAAATAACTTAATACAATCTAATGCTGAATTACCTGTTGCAATCATCGGGTCGAGAATAAATACCACTGTTTTTTCAGGTTCCTCAAACATAATAGGAGTTTTATCATAATACCATACAGGTTTTAAAGTTTTTTCATCACGATACATACCAATATGACGAATGCTTGCATTAGGCAATACATCACTTGCAATATCGGAAAATATCAGACCTGCTCTCAATATCGGAGCAAGAATAATCTTTGTATCTCTCTTTAAAACTTGTGTTTTACACTCTGTTATTGGTGTTATCGTAGTTGTTTCTTCTGTTTCCAAATCCTGTGTTGCCGTATATAAGAGTAAATATGTTAATCTGCGAACAGCATTTCTAAATACTTCAGCAGTTGTATTTTTATCTCTTATTATCGTCAAATTTTCGTGGCATAACGGGTGATCGCAAACCATTGTATTTGGATCTTTATGAACATCTATCATTTCTTCTGTCATTTATTTATCTCCTTTTGCTCTGAAATAGAAGTCTCTTCGTTTTCAGAATTATTTTTATTATCAGACAAACCGTTTTTACTTTTTGATATAGATTGATTTATCTTTTCGTTTTTTATAAAAGATTGTAGCACATTATTAATTTTATGTGCACTTTTTACTAAAAATGGCATATTAAATCCGCTTTTTACGACCGCATCTAATGTATTAGATGCATTAACCGCCATTACTTCAATCGTAGAATTAATTTCTTGTCCCCAATTATAATAATCCGCAATACGGTACGGGTTTTTAGCAATAATAATTTCACTGTGTTTTGATACGTTACCGTCTTTAGGAGGCTCAACTTCAAGCGATTTTGAACCGCCTAATCCGTAAAATTCAACCCTCGCTGTCGAACCGGAAGGAATTTGTACATTTTTTTCCGTAACTAAAAATGAAACAAAAATATTATCGTCAAACACTTTAACATCACGAACATAACCTATATGATGCCCCATAAACCTTACAGGAGAACCTTGCGACAAACCGTCAACATCTTCAAAAAACATATAGTAACTATGGTTTTTATGCCCATCTTTTGCGTATTTATATGTAAAACCAAGAATTAGAGCAAGAATTAATACCGCCCATAAAAAAAGCTCTGTAAACCATACTAATCTCTGATTCATATCGTCATTATATCTTGAATTAATTTAAGAGTAAATAAATTCAAGATTTGTTAGAAATAAATGTTAAACCCAAAACTCCAACAATAAAAGAAACAATACAAACAATAGCTGCAATCGGAAAAATGCCAATATTTAAAACACTATCCGTTCTCATAAATTCTATACAAAATCTGACTAAAGAATACATTACTAAATAAAGAAAAAATATAAATCCTGACTTTCTTGATTTTTGTTTAAAACAAATAACAAGTAATACTAAAAATATTACAAAATCTAAAATAGACTCATATAAAAAAGTCGGATGGAAATATTCAAAATTAATATATTCCGCACTTCGGTTCTCAATAGGAATAAATAACTTCCACGGCAAATCACAGGGTAATCCGTAAGCTTCGGAATTAAAAAAATTTCCCCATCTGCCGATTGTTTGCCCTAACGGCAAAACACATACAAACAAATCTGCACATTTTAAAAAACTCATATAGTGTTTTTTTGTATATATCAACCCTGTTATTATTCCGGCAGCCACAGCACCTTGAATTGAAATACCACCGTGATTAATCATTGGTATTTCAAGAGGATTATGCATAAAAAACGGTAAATTTAATAAAACATACCACAACCTTGCACCTAAAATGCCAAATATAATCAGTAAAAACGATAAATCTATAATTTTTTCTTCCGAAATTTCAGAATAAAAGTGTTTTTTTATTTTAAATAGAACGACTAAAGAAACAGCAATAGCAATACCCATT
>JBJEGL010000179.1:0-2271 GCA_051875035.1 Candidatus Gastranaerophilaceae bacterium
TATCCTCCAATAACTGTGTTTTATAATAAGGTAATGCTCTTATTTTTTTCTGAATATTGGGTAAGGTTTTAGTCCAATATTTTTCGGTAGAAGCATCAATGCTATCTAACCGGTTTACCAATCCCGGTGTTGAAAGATATGCTTTTTTAATATAATTTGCATAATGAAGAAGACTTTGCCTTGCAGCTTCAGGTTCACCTAATTCTTGATAAACCATTGCTTCTGCCAATGAAACCATATTCACAGCACATAAACTTTCTCTAATTTCATTCATACGAGCATCTATTTTTTTATGATTTGCACCACGAATAAGTTTTTCTAAACTCCCTTCGGGTTGGTTTTTTATAAATTCTATATTTGCACCTTGACTGAGCATAAGCTTATTTCGGCTATCCTCAGCATCGGACACAACTTGTAAAAGTGCCATTGTTTTCAATTCGGGATTTTTAATTGTCATTGCTTGTAATAATTTCTGTTGACAACTATATGCTAATGCAAGACGGTCATATTCTTGACCTTGGCGAACCTCTTCAATCGCAATCTGCACAAGTTGTATTTGTTCTGCGATTTGTGCCATCTGCATCTGAGAAGTATAATCCGTTATTGCATGAGCGAGTTCCGGAACAACCTTGACACTCTTTAAAGGAATAGTTGATACTATTTTATTTGTTTTTGGATTTACAAGTGTTGCCATCAGAGAACCGTCTTTTTTTGTCATCAATTTTAAGGCTCCTTTAGCAATTTCAGATTTTTGTTCATCGGTTAAAACTGCGTGAAGAACTTCCTGCGGAACTGCTGATTTTATCGTATTCACAAATGAAGGCATTGTGTATAACATCTTTTCTATCTTCTGAAATGCAAATTTAGCCTTATCAATCAATGGTTTTGCAATATCCGGAACGGAAGAAAACTGTCCGACAACATCATCGCTGTAATCGGATATATCTAATATTTCAATGTCATCTTCAGAAATATAAATCCTATCGTCCATAAGATTTCTTCCTCTCGTATAAATATCATTTTTTGCCTTGTGGCAATTTACTTTCATCAACATATAAATCAAAAGCCATAATTTCAAGTTTTATATCAACATTCATATCTGAACGATGATATATACAACTCCAAACATTTGTCTTAGTATTGTTGTATGATTTTGTATTTGTCTTAACCCATTCTTCAATTTTATCAATAACACCGTTAAATGTTGAGTTAGCCTTATTAAAAACAATAACCGACACTTTTGTATCTTTCCAAGTTGAATAATTAAGCACCTGTTGTACTGATTTATCAAACTTCTTTTCACCGTGCCATATTTTACACTCACCGATATATGCAGCCTTATTATTAAATTCAATATTTATATCAGTTTTCCCGATTTTTCTGAAGGTTTCCCCGGTTGCATTGTCATAATGGGTATTAAGTGATGCCAAGAGAATATCTCGTAATTCTTCCTCGCTATTATTTATATATGTACGGGCGGTTTTTTCCATAGTTGACCCACTCATATATATGATATTGTTTATATTTTCATAATCCTTATCACTAATACAATATTCCTTCGGTGCAGCCTTTTGCGTTGGTCTGCCAACTCTTTCGACTTTTTTCAGTGGGATAGGTGTTGTGTTTGGTGCGTTGTCATTTTTCTTTAATGGTATTTCTAACATCTGACTGATTGATGCAAGAGAAGAAGCACGAGCTTTACGATTTTTTAAATATTCCTCTGTATGAGAAGATAATCCATCGTTATAAACCTTAACTTCTCTATTTACATTATCTATCATTGTGCGGTAATTACTAAATTCACGGTTAAATTGACCTTGAACATAATCTTTCATGCCTTCGTTTTTTTCTTCAAGTTCCTTTTTTGTAAACTCCATTTCATAAATTATATAACCATAATTTTCGCCTTTGGGAGCTTTCAAACTTGCAACTTCAAAAGTTGTTAAAATAATACTGTTTGGCTTCAATTCAAATAAAGTTGCATCGCCATCAAACGGGATTTTATATCTTAAACAAACTCCATCTATTTCAAAGAATTCTCTTTCAAATGAATTATTTCTGTAAAAAGGATTATGTTTTTTTACTTTTGTTTCCATAATGGACTGTTCAGTAGAATTTTCATATAAAACTAATGGTTGTATCTCATATTTGCTAATTAAATAATCAATCCATTCTTGAAAATCGCAAGTCAAAATTTCTTCATCGGTCATTCTATTTACTTCGCTTTTTAAATTTTCGGATAGCTGAGCAAAATATTCTCTTGTAGTATTT
>JBJEGL010000180.1:0-8412 GCA_051875035.1 Candidatus Gastranaerophilaceae bacterium
AGGTGCCAGCACAATGAACCCTGCAACATTTTTGCGTTCATTGGGACCTGAACCATGGCACACAGCAATGATTGAACCCTGCCGTCGTCCTACGGATTCAAGATATGGCGAAAACCCGAACAGATTAGGTCATTATTATCAATATCAGGTTATTTTAAAACCATCGCCGGAAGATGCTCAAGAAGTATATCTTAAGAGTTTGGAAGCAATGGGCATTGACTTATCAAAGCACGATGTAAGATTTGTTGAAGACAATTGGGAATCTCCGACTTTAGGTGCAGCAGGTGTCGGCTGGGAAGTTTGGCTTGACGGTATGGAAATTACGCAATTTACATACTTCCAGCAAGTCGGCGGAGTGGAAGTGAAACCTGTCGCATTAGAGTTAACTTATGGGCTTGAAAGAATTGCAATGTATTTGCAAAATGTTAATTCCGTTTATGATGTTATGTGGAATAACAAGCTTAAATACGGTGAAATTTTCTTACAAAACGAAATAGAACAATCAAAATACAACTTTGAATATTCAAATGCGGAAAGATTATTTAAACTTTTTGACATATACAAAGAAGAAGCAGAAGCCTGCATGGAAGCAAAATTAGTTCTTCCTGCTTATGATTATGTTTTAAAATGTTCTCATTCGTTTAATCTTTTGGATGCAAGAGGTGTTATCGGAAAAGATGAACGTATGAATTTTATTAACCGTATAAGAAAGCTCGCTTCCGCAGTTGCACACTTGTATGTTGAACAAAGAGAGGCATTAGGATTCCCTTTGCTCAAAAATAAAGGTTAAGGTAGTTGCCCCGAGGTTTTTTAGCTAACATTTTTAAAAAGCGTTCACCTGAAGAAATCATTGCACGTTCAAATTCAGACAGACTTGCAAAGACTTTAAGTTGGTTAGATATTCTTATTTTAGGTATCAGTGCAGTTGTAGGTTCAGGGATTTTTGTTACGATAGGAGAGGCAGCTTGCGGAAATGCAGAACACGTTGGAGCGGGTCCTGCTCTTGTTATATCTATAATTATTGCAGGTATTGCCTGTATTTTTCCTGCGTTATGTTATGCGGAATTTGCTGCGGCACTTCCGGATTCAGGGAGTTCTTATACCTATGTTTATTCAACAATGGGAGAGTTTGCGGCATGGATAACAGGCTGGGTACTAATTTTAGAATATTCCATTACAAACATTGCAGTTTCTGTTGCCTGGTCGGGATATTTATTCCAATTTTTACAGGGATTTGAAGATTATTTGCCTATTTGGCTTATAAATCCTCCCATTTGGCTTGTTAATGATTACAATACAGCAGTTATAAAATATCAGGCATTAGGGCTTGATGTCAATGAAATTCCTCATATTTTCGGAATACCGATAGCATTTAATCTCCCTGCTGTTTTAATCATTTTTATAATGGCATTTATATTAACAAGGGGAACAAAGGAATCAGCTAAAACAGCAACTTTAATGGTTATTGTTAAAATGGCTGTAATATTTCTTTTTATCGGCGTTTGTGCATTTTATGTAAAGCCTGTCAACTGGGTGCCGTTTATGCCAAACGGAGTCAACGGCATTATCCTTGGAGCTTTTATAATTTTTTATGCATTTTTGGGATTTGATGCACTGGCAACTACGGCAGAAGAAACCAAAAACCCGCAAAAAGATTTACCTATAGGAATAATCGGAACGTTAATTTTTACTTGTATTGTATATTGTCTGGTTGCACTTGTTTTTACCGGAGTCATTCCTTTTTCTCAATATGGAACGGTAGATATTCACGCACCGATTGCACATATTACAAGATTAATTCATCAGGATTGGATTGCGGGATGTATTTCATTAGGAGCATTAGCAGGATTAACATCAGTTCTTCTTGTATTACAATTTGCTAATTCAAGAATTTTATATGCAATGGCAAGGGATAATTTTTTGCCTAAAATTATAAGAAAACGTGATAAAAAATTTAAATCTCCGTCATTTATTATTTGGAGTTCTGCAATCATAATTTCAATATGCGGAATTTTTATAGATATGAGTGTTGCGGCACAATTATGCATTTTCGGAACGCTTACTTGTTTTATATTAGTTTGTCTCGGACTGATAATATTAAGAAAAACTCACCCTGATATCAAAAGACCGTTCAGAGTGCCTTTTTGCCCGTGGTTTCCTTTAGCGGGAATTATCGTTTGCATAACATTAATTGCCAAAGCAATTCCTCATCTTGAAAAAGCTTCATTTTTGTTCCCTATTTGGCTTGTTTTTGGTATTTTAATTTATATTATATACGGGTATGGAAAAAATCGTCGGTCGGAACAGAAGAAACTTAAATTAATGCAGCAATATTTAGAAAAAAAGAATGGAAAAGATAATGTTGAACAGTCACAATAAATTAAAAACATTTTTTTCCAATATATTTAAGACAGTTTCAGCGGACAAACTTGTTGAAGAGGCAGAAGAAAATAATTTCAATAAGACATTAAATGCATTTGACCTAATAATTTTGGGAATCAGTGCAATTATCGGCTGTGGAATATTTGTTATGATTGGACCTGCGGTATGCGGAAGCCACGGTAATATAGGAGCGGGACCGTCGGTTGTAATATCTATTTTATTGGCAGCATTAGCGTGTATTTGTCCTGCACTTTGTTATGCGGAATTTGCTTCTATGATTCCTGTATCAGGCAGTGCATATACATACACTTACGCAACAATGGGTGAATTTGCAGCTTGGCTTATGGGTTGGATTTTAATGCTTGAATATGCCATAGGCGACATTACCATTGCTGTCAGTTGGACGGAATACCTGCTTCAATTTTTGCAGGGTTTTGATAAATATTTACCGTCTTGGGTTATAAATCCGCCAATTTGGCTTGTTAATGATATTCCGAGTGCCATTGAAAAATGTAATCAGCTTGGACTTAATCCGGATACGGCATTGCCGCATTTTTTAGGTTTACCGATAAGTATGAATCTTCCGGCTGTATTCATTGTTTTGGTATTAGGCTTATTGCTGCTTAGAGGTCTTAGAGAATCAACAAAAATGGCAACTTTAATGGTTATTATTAAACTTGCTGTAATTATGATTTTCGTTTGCGTAGGATTATTTTACGTTAAGCCCGAAAACTGGGTGCCTTTTGCTCCTGCCGGATTTGGCGGAATTATATTAAGTACGTTTATTATTTTTTATGCTTATATAGGATTTGATACAATTTCGACAGCTGCAGAAGAAACAAAAGACCCGCAAAAGAATCTTCCGATAGGATTGCTTGGGTCATTGGTGGTTTGTTCAATTTTTTATGCACTTGTTGCAATTGCTTTTACGGGAATTATTCCTGTTTCCCAATACGGAGAAGTTGATATTTTTGCACCGATTGCCCATGCTGTCAGATTAATCAATCAACCTTGGGTTGCAGGATGGATTTCATTAGGTGCATTAGCTGGTTTAACGTCTGCTCTTTTGGTTTTCCAATATGGAAATACAAGAATTTTGTATGCAATGACAAGAGATAATTTCTTACCAAAATCATTGCAAAAAATACACCCGAAATACAAAACTCCGCATGTTACAACCTGGATAACAACAATTGTTGTTATGTTAGGATGTATATTTATGGATGCAAATGTTGCTGCAGAACTATGTATTTTCGGAACATTAGCTTGCTTTATTATGGTATGTATCGGTGTTTTAATTATGAGAAAAACAAATCCCGATATAAAAAGACCGTTCAAAGTACCGTTTTGCCCGTGGTTTCCTATAATTGGCATTTTAATTTGCGGTGCTTTGGTTATTCAAGCAATTCCGCAATTATCAACTTCTGCATTTTTGTTTCCGTTGTGGTTACTTATAGGCGTTGTTATATATTTTTCATACGGCTACAGAAAAAATCGCAGAATTGAACTTTCAATAGAAGAAAATAAAACTGTAAAGAAGGAAGAAAATGAACCTGTTAAATAAATCAAAAATAAAATCATTTTTTTCAAATATATGTAAAAAAGCTGATACGGATGAATTAATTGAACGTTCGCAAAAAACAACGTTTAGTAAATCTCTCGGAGCTTTTGATTTAATAATTTTAGGAATCAGTGCAATTATCGGCTGCGGAATTTTTGTTATGATAGGCTCAGCTGTTTGCGGAACTCATAGTCATATCGGAACGGGACCGTCGGTTGTAATATCTATTTTATTAGCAGCAGTTGCATGTATTTGTCCTGCACTTTGCTATGCGGAATTTGCATCTATGATACCTGTCGCAGGCAGTGCATATACTTATACTTATGCAACTATGGGTGAATTTGCAGGATGGATTATGGGTTGGATTCTTGTTTTTGCTTATGCAATAGGAAATATTACAACGGCAGTTAGTTGGACGGAATATCTTTTTCAGCTTTTACAAGGATTTGATAAATACTTGCCTTCTTGGCTTATTAATCCTCCTATTTGGCTTGTTAACGATACTGCAAGTGCTATTGAAAAATGCAGACAACTCGGATTAAATCCCGATAGTACAATTCCTCATATTTGCGGTATTCCTGTAAGTATAAATTTACCCGCATTATTTATTGTTTTAGCTCTAGGATATATTTTGTACAAGGGAATGAAAGAATCGGCAAAAATGGCAACATTAATGGTTATTATCAAACTTGCCGTTATTATTCTTTTTATTGCTGTCGGTATGTTTTATGTTAAACCGGAAAACTGGGTGCCTTTTGCTCCTGCAGGATTTAACGGAATTATATTAAGTACATTTATTATATTTTATGCATATCTTGGATTTGATGCTATTTCTACAGCAGCCGAAGAAACTAAAAATCCTCAAAAAACATTGCCTATCGGAATTATAGGTTCTTTAATTATATGTTCTATATTATACGGACTTGTAGCTGTTGTATTTACGGGAATAATTCCTGTTTCTCAATACGGACAGGTTGACCTGCTTGCACCAATGGCACATGTGCTTACTTTAATTCATCAACCATGGATAGCAGGATGGATTTCATTAGGTGCACTTGCCGGATTAACCTCTGTACTCCTCGTTTTCCAATACGGTACAACAAGAGTCTTATATGCAATGACAAGAGATAACTTCTTTCCGCCTATGCTGAAAAAAGTTCACCCTGTATATAAAACTCCTCACGTGATTATTTGGCTGACAACTTTATTTGTTATGCTCGGATGTATTTTTATTGATGCACACGTTGCAGCAGAACTTTGTATTTTCGGGACATTCGGCTCGTTTATAATAGTTTGTCTCGGTATTATAATACTAAGAAAAACCGACCCCGACAGACCAAGACCGTTCAAAGTTCCTTTCTGCCCGTGGCTTCCGATTTTCGGCATAATATTGTGTATGTATCTCATAAATCAAGCGGCTAAAACACTCAAAGTTTCCGCAACTCTATTCCCTATTTGGGTTGTATTAGGAATTTGCTTGTACGCTTTTTACGGTTATCACAGAAACAGAAAAATCGAAAGAGGCGAAATTATTATTGAAGAAGAAAATGAGGCAGCAAAACAAATTACTGACGTTTTTTAAACAATAAATTTAATAAAAATGTTAATAAAATAACAATCTTGACAAGAAATAAAATACGATTATTATAAAATAACAAGCAACATAAAGGCAAAATATATGGAAGAACCAAAAATAGAACTTAAAGAAGAATATTTGGTCGAAAGATATGAACATAAAGAAGACTTGCCAAAAGCGGTAAGATTGGAAGCTTGTACAATATGCCAGCTTAATTGTCATTCTTGTTATATGAGACAGGATCCAGAAGGTGTTGCAAACGGTTGCGGCAACGGTATGTTGAGTTTTAAAAATTTTAAAAAATTTGTTGATGAAAATAATTTTGAAACAATTGAGCTTTCAAACCACGGTGAAATTTTTCTTAATCCTGAACTTGTAAAAATGATGGAATATGCCCATAAAAAGGGTATAAAATTAACTGCCGACAACGGTGTAAACTTAAATAAACTTACGGATGAACAAGCAGAGGCCCTTGTTAAATACGAATTTGAAAATATCGTTGTATCTATTGACGGAGCATCACAGGAAACATACAAACAGTACCGTCGTAACGGAAATTTTGATAAGGTTATCGAACACATTGAAAAAATCAATTTTTATAAGAAAAAATATAAAAGTGAAAAACCTTTCTTAAATTGGAAATTTGTACTGTTCGGTCACAATGAACACGAAGTAAAAAAAGCCCAAAGACTTGCAAAAAAATTAAAAATGGAAATTTTCTTTGCAACAAACTGGGATACTTCTTTTTCGCCCGTTAAAGACAGAGAACTGGTAAAAGAATTAACCGGTGTAACAGGTAAAACGCACACGCCTCGTTCAAGATTAAAACAATTTATTAATAAAGAAATTGATTGGTATTATTGCAATTTCTTGTGGGAAGCTCCTCAAATCAATTGGGATGGTCAAATCTTAGGATGCTGTTCATTATATGATAAAAATTTCGGTGATAATGTTTTTAAAGACGGATTTATGAACGCACTTAACAATCCGAAAATGATATATGCGAAAAATATGATAACAGGCAATGCACCACCGCTTGAAGGAATTCCGTGTACTGATTGCTATGTTTACAAAGATTTAAAAAAAGCTAAAAACAAATTATGGGTACCCTCACCGCATTTGGCAAATTTAGCGGAAAAAGCACGAAAACTTGAAGAAGAAAAAGCAAAAGAAAAAGAAAAAGCAGCAAAGAAAAAAACAACTAAAAAAACAGCAGCAAAACCAACAAAAAAAACTACTGCAAAAAAGACAGTAACTAAAAAATCAACAAAGAAAAAAGAAGAATAAAATAAAATAAAATAAAATAAAATAAAAAAAAAAAAATAGAGTATTTCGGTACTCTATTTTTTTTAAACTGCAATTAAAAAGCATTTGTTTTAACAGGCGTTTTAAATTTAGTAATATTCGCCTGAAACAATAAATCTATCGTATCAACAGGACCGCTTCTGTTTTTTGCAATAATTAATTCAGCCTTTCCTTTTAAATCGGGGTTTTCTTTGTCGTAATATTCTTCTCTATGGATAAATATAACAATATCGGCATCTTGTTCGATTGCCCCCGAATCTCGCAAATCAGAGAGCATAGGGCGTTTGTCGTTACGTTTTTCCGAACCTCTGGAAAGCTGTGATAAGGCAAGAATAGGAACATTCAATTCTTTAGCAAGAATTTTCAAACCTCTTGAAATAGCTGAAACTTCCTGATTTCTGTCATTCGGATTGCTTCCCTGCATAAGCTGCAAGTAATCAATGATTATGAGCCCTAAATTTTTCTCTATCATTGCAAGTCTTCGGCATTTTGCTCTGACATCAGCAACAGAAAGTCCACCTGTATCATCAATATAAATTTTTGAATTATCACTGAAAGATGTCATAACTGTTGTGATTTTTTCCCAATCCTGAGGCTGCAAATGACCTGAAGACATTCTTCTCGCATCAACTTCCGCTTCCGAAGCAAGAAGCCTTTTCATTAATTCTTTCTTTGACATTTCAAGTGAGAAAATAGCAACAGCTTTGTCTGTTCTTAAACCGACATTTTGAGCAATATTAAGAGCAAAAGCTGTTTTTCCCATAGCAGGTCTCGCCGCCAAAATAATCAAATTAGATGGCTGTAAACCGGAAGTCATTTGGTCAAAATCATAAAAACCCGTCGGAGTTCCGGAAAGCTCATCCATATGATTAAAACGGTGCTCAATGTCTTCATAAGTTTCAAAAACAAGGTTCGTAATAGGTTGAATTTCAGAAGTGTTTCTTTGCGAAGAAACACCAAAAATCAACTTTTCAGCACAATCCAAAACTAAATCAGGAGACTCTGTTTCATACGACATATTAACAATTTCTGAACCAGCAGTAATTAAATTTCTACGAATTGCAGTATTTTTAATAATATCCGCATAATATTGCACATTGACCGTTGTCACGGAATTTAACGCCAAATCGGTAATATAATCTCTGCCGCCGGCATCTTCAAGTTTACCCGATGCCTTTAATTTTTCAGATACCGTCACTATGTCTACCGGCTCTGTTTTCTCACTTAAATTTCTTATAGCTTCATATATAAGCCTGTTTGCAGGCTTGTAAAAATCATCAATTTTTATTAAATCGGATATCTTGGCATACGCCGCAGGACTCGTTAATATCGCACCCAGCAAAGCTTCTTCTGCATCTATACTTTGCGGAACAAGACGATTTTGAGTTTTTACTACTGCATTTCTCGGCATGTAAATTCCTTCCTTAAAACATGCATGATAGTAAGATAAACATGGTCTTTATAAAAGGATTTTTTTTTAAATTTTTCTATATTTTAGAAAAAACGTATACAATATACTGCTTTAGCTGTTTGTTAACTTTTGTTAAGAATAATATATATTAAAAAGACAATTTTTAGAAGGAGGAAG
>JBJEGL010000181.1:0-8410 GCA_051875035.1 Candidatus Gastranaerophilaceae bacterium
ATCAAACAAAAAAAAATTGCAAGCTCTTTTTTTAAAATTTTTTTATTTTTTTTAAATTATTTTTTATATTTCCCGAAAACCTTCTATAATCACATTTATACTGGGTTCACATTTCTTAATATTGTTTTTTGCTAAATTTATCCACCAAAATATTTATGTATTTCTTTAGTCGAAAAACATATTACATTATAAAATATTTGTGACAAATAGTACCATTAAGACAAAATCATCTACCAATTAAATTTATTATTTTATTATTTTATTCTTTTTCTAAAATATCAACGAGCATTTCCATATATTTTTCAATGGAGTTAATTTTACTTTCCAATGAATTTATTTTATTTGACAATATTTCCGTTCTTTCAGTATTTTTATCAGAATTCGTCATTGCTGTTTCAAATAATGATTTTATGGTAGTTATTTCGTTCTCTGTATCTAATTTCTTCTCTTCCGTATAAGAAGAAATATTTTTTAATTGGCTTACAATAGCTTCATTTCCTGTTGCTGAATTGATATTGTTTATGTCTTGCAATATATCCGCTCTTATTTGTTCCAACTGTGATGTTTGCTTTTTCATCAACAAATTAAATTGTTCTATCTGTATTTGCAATTTTGCATTCTGCTGCTCCGTAAAGCTTTCAAGCATTTGCATTTGCATATTTTGAAATTTTATAAATGCTTGAGCCTGTTCTTCTTTAAAATATTTTATTTGTTCATTTTGATTATCTTGAATTTGCGACAATCTTATTTTTTGCTGTTCTGCTATTGCTTCAAGTGCCGATGTTTGTTGCTCTTTTAGTTTTTCAAGCTGTTTTGTTTGATGTTCTGCTATTTTTTTTATGTTTTGTTTTTGAATTTCTTGAATTGCCGCCCAGTTCGCAACCTGCTCATCTTCAAATGCTGACATTTGCTTAAGCTGTTTATTCCAGCGTTCATTTATTTTTTTTATATTCTGCTTTTGAAATTCTTCAATTTCTGCCCATACTGCTATCTGTTCATCTTCAAATTTAGCTATGTGTTCAAGCTTTTCATAATTTTCTTGCTTTTTATTGTTATTAAGTTCATCTATACTGCTTTGAATATTCCCTATTGCTATTCCTGTAGAATCTATCCATTGTGCAAAATAACCTAATGTTTCCGTGTATATATTGTCATAATGATCACGTTTACTAAAAAGTTTTTTTAATTCTTCAAGTTTTGGTTCAATGTTTTCTATATTGTATTTTTCGGAATTATCTTCTAACGATGATATCAAATTTTGTAAATTATCAAGATGTCCTACAAAAATAGCGTTTGCTTTATCAGATTCAATAATTAATTTATTCGTTCGGCTGCTGACACTCGCCATATCTTCCGTAAGTTGTGCAAATTGTGCTTTCATATCAGCAAGATTATTTGCATTAAGAGAACTTTCCGTTTCATTAATTTGGAAAGAAAGTGCCCTGATTTGGAGTGACAATGCATCTGATTTTTTGCTTAATTCGTTTACCTTTGCAACACTTTTGGCAATGTTATCAATTCTTTCGGGTAAATATGTATTAATTTCACATTGTTCTTTTAAAGTATCTATATCTTTTGCAAAATTTTCAAGAGATTTTACCCAATTATTTATAAAAGTTAAATTTTCATAAATGATACCGAATTTTTCTTTATTCTGCTCTATATTGTCATACAATAAATCGAATTTATCAGATAATTTTTTTGTACAGCCATAATCTTTACTCTGTTCTTCCAGTTTTTCATATAAAGAATCAATTTTATTTACGTTTTCAATTGTGAGCTTTTGTATAGTATCTATATCTTTTGATAATTTGTCTGATTTTACAATCCAATCATTTAATGCCGTTAAATTTTCATACAAAATATCAAGTTTATCACCATATTGGGTAAAATCTTCTTTTAATACTTCAATGTCATCTGTTATCTGTTCTGAACTTTTTGCTAACTTATCTAAAATTTCTAACTTTGAGGTTAATTTTTCAACTTTAACATTATTAGTATCAAATTTTTCACGAATGATTTCTATGCTTTGAGTTATTTTATCAGAATTTTCCGAAAGTGTATTTAAAACTTTTATATTTTCGGTAAATGCTGTTAATTCTTCTTTATTTTGATTGATTTTGTCTTTTAATATGCTGAAATTTTCAAGCATTTTGTCAATATTTGCTATTTGCGGATTATTTTCAGCAAAATTTTTAAACAAACTTTCGATTTTATCACTGTTGCTGTTAAATTTATTGTGAAGAGAATCTAAATCCTGAATAATTTTATCCGAATTATCTGCCCAGGTATTTAATGTCGTTAAATTTTCGTATAAAATATCAATTTTATCGCTATTTTGTATAAATTCATTACGCAGTAAATCTATCTCTTTAATAATTTCACTTGTATCAGCAGTGCCTGCCGTAAAATCAGATAAATTTTTATATAAGTCATCAAATCTTTCACTATTTTGTGTAAATTCATTACGCAGAGAAGTGATTTTTTCTGCAAGTGAGCTATCCGTTTCTTCTTTGATTTCATCTATTTTAGTGTATAAACTGTCAAGTTTTGTATTACTTTGTAAAAATTCATTATGTAATGAATTTATCTCTTTTACTATGTCTTTATCATTATTAATATTGTTTGTTGTATTCGCTAAATTTTCACAAATAGTACTAATTTTTTCATTATTTTTGCTGACATCATTATGAACAAGCTCTAAATTATCTACAAGAGAGTTTAAATCACTTATTGCTTTATCTGATTTGCTTGCCCAAGCATTCAATGTTGTTAAATTTTCATACAAAATATCAATCTTATCACTGTTTTGATTAAAATCATCACGGAAAGAATCTAAATTTTCTATGAGGATATTTAAATCTTCTGTAAGTTTGTCGGATTTTCCTGCCCAAGCATTCAATGTTGTTAAATTTTCATACAAAATATCAATCTTATCACTATTTTGATTAAAATCATCACGGAAAGAATCTAAATTTTCTATGAGGATATTTAAATCTTCTGTAAGTTTGTCGGATTTTCCTGCCCAGGCATTCAACATTGTCAGATTTTCGTACAAAATATCCAGTTTATCGCTGCTTTCATTTAACTCATATTCTGAAAGCTCGGATAAAATACTTCTTATTTCTTCAACGACTTCTGCTTTGTTTTTGTCATTGTTTTTTAATTCTTTAATATGCTTTTGCAAAATACCGATTTCACTATTTGCATTGGCTATGTCAGAAATTGCATTCTCACATAAATATTTTATTTCATCCTGCATTGAAATTTTGCTCAAAACTTCTCTGATTTGCTGGTGGATGTTATTCTTTACCGCGGTCAGTTCGGATTTGAATACCTCTATCGCTTCTTTATTCTTTTCTTCTGAATCAGATGCATTTGCAGCAATATTTTTTATTTCTTTTACTTCCTTAATTATTTGTTCGGAATATTGCGTTTTGTTCGCTTTTGTAACTTCTTCACCGCTGCTTTTTACGGGAAGTGTTTTGAAAAATTGCTTTAATTCTGCTATTGCATTAGCTATCAATAATTCGGGAGTGTCTGCGTCTTCTTGTGCAGAAATACTATTTAACTTTTCTTCCATTATTTCAAGCTGATTATCAATAATATCTACATCAACAGATGTATTAACTAATCCCGCTATTTCTGCCTTTAATCCATTTGCGGCAGCTTTATTGCTCGTTAATTTGTCAATTTTTTTATTTATTCTTTTAATAATACTTGCTGTATTGTCACTCATAATTGTTTAAAACACTTTTCCCTTAAGAAATATTGTAGCAGACACATTCTTTCGGTGCATTTTTTTAAAATTCTTTTTTGATATTTTTTTTGGTATTTTCCGAAAAGCCTAATAAATATTGAATTTATACTGTTTACAAAATATTACGATATTTTACAAAATTATTTTAAATTATCAATAAATTTTTTGATTGCTTCTAAATCTTTTCTCATATACCATCTTGGAGAGTTAATTTCTTCCGAATGATTCCTTAAAAGATAAGAAGGATGAAAAATTACCGTAGCCGGAATTTTATCAAAAAGCATATATTTATTTCCCCTAATTTGTGAAATTTTAAGTCCTTTACCCAAAAAAGTTGAGGCTGCCGTCGCTCCGCATAATACTATAAGTTTAGGTCTTACTATATTAATTTGCGATTCTAAATAAACTGCACAAGCTTCTTTTTCAACAGGTGATGGTTCTCTGTTTTCCGGAGGACGACATTTTACGGTATTGCAAATGTATAAATCATTTTCCCTTGATATTCCAGCTTCTTTAAGCATTGCGGTCAATAATTTTCCTGCTCTTCCTACAAAAGGAATTCCGCTTGCATCTTCATCCGCTCCAGGTGCTTCCCCAATAAGCATTACCGGTGCATAACCCGCTCCGTCTGCAAATACCGTATTAGTTCTCGTCTTATGAAGTTCACAGTTTTGACATTGTGAACATACATTTCGTACTTCTAACAATGCTGTTTCTTTTAACTCAGCAGTCAGTTCTTTTTCATTAAAATCCAAATATCTCATATTTTTAGGCTATCATCCGTTTTCTTTATTGTCAACAATATTCTAATTATACATATATTCTTCTATTGTTTTGTATTCTAAAACAGGGTTTTGCTGTTTATATTCCCAAGCTTTCAAATATTCCCTGATTGTATCCGCACAGGTGAAACAAGGTATTCTATATCCTGCTGATAAGGCTCTCAGTTTGAAGTCGGGAGCATCGGGTCTGCCGTCTTTTTCCGGCAAATTGAATATGATTTTAAGTTCATTATTTTTTATTTTTTTAACTATATTCTTTAAATCAGACTTATCAACAATGTTAACTCTTACGTCATTTTGTTCATAAAAATCTTTATCGCTTTCAGACACTGTAATAATAAAACCAAGTTCCTCAAGTTTATTTATAATCGGAAGTGTTGCTTTTTTATCTTTTTCCCTGATTGAAACAAGAACTTCACCTTTATCAACAAAATCTGTTCCTGCTGCCATAAAAGCTTTAATCAATGCTTTTTCATAGCAGTTATCAATTCCTAAAACTTCTCCTGTTGACTTCATTTCCGCATTTAATGCAATATCTACTTCCGGAAGTTTTTGAAATGAAAATACCGGTGCTTTTACTGCTGTTAAATTCGTTTTTGGAAGTAAACCAACCCCAAATCCCTGTGATTTTAAGGATTTTGAAAACATAATATTTACAGCCATTTTTACCATAGGAACTTTCGTAACCTTACTCATTATCGGCACGGTTCTTGATGCTCTCGGATTGACTTCAATGACGTATACATCATCACCTTTTGCTATAAACTGAATATTCATCAAGCCTATTACCTGCAATGCTTTTGATATCTTTTTAGAAAAATTTAATGCTTTATCAATTACCGTTTTAGATAATGTTTGGCTCGGATAAACACAGAAACTATCTCCCGAATGTACCCCTGCACGTTCAATATGTTCGGTAATTCCGGGAATTAAAATATCGTTTTTATCACAAACCATATCAACTTCAAATTCTTTGCCCTCTATATATTGGTCTACAGAAACGGGGTATTCCGGAGAAATCTGTACAGCTTCTCTCATATATGCAATAAGTTCTTTATCATTGTAAACGACTTTCATTGCTCTTCCGCCCGTTACATAAGACGGTCTTAATAAGACAGGATATCCGATTTTTGATGCGGCTTTTAATGCTTCTTCCGTTTTCGTTACGGCAGTACTTTCCGGCTGTTTGATTTTTAATTCTTTAAGCAGCATTTCAAAACGTTTTCTGTCTTCTGCAGCATTAATAGATTCAACTGATGTTCCTAAAATTTGTACACCTCTTTTTAAAAGCTGCGGAGCAAGATTTAATGCCGTTTGTCCGCCGAATTGCAATATAACTCCTTTGGGGAGTTCTTGTCTTATAACATTGCTGACATCTTCTATAAACAAAGGTTCAAAATAAAGTTTATCCGCAATGTCAAAGTCGGTACTTACTGTTTCCGGATTATTATTAATGATTATTGATTCATAGCCGTTATCTTTTATGCCTTGAATTGCGTGTACGGAGCAGTAGTCAAATTCTATACCTTGTCCTATTCTTATGGGTCCGGAGCCGATAACAATAACTTTTTCTTTATCGGAAATTACATTTTCGTCTTCATCTTCGTATGTTGAGTAATAATAAGGTGTTTGTGCTTCAAATTCCGCAGCACAGGTATCTACCGTTTTGTGAACCGGATAAATTCCGTGAGCTCGTCTTAATGTATCAATAAAAAATTTCGGTTTTCCTGATAATGAACAAATTTCATCATCCGTAAATCCCATTTTTTCTACTTTCTTCAACAAATCAATTGTGAACTCTTCCGTTTTAAGCTGTCTTTCGGTATTTATAATATTCTCAAATTTGTATAAAAACCATTTATCAATTTTCGTAGCTTCATAAACTTCTTCAACAGACATATTCCGTCTGAATGCTGCTGCAACTGCATAAATCCTTTCATCATCGGGATTTTTGAGTTTTAATAACAATTCCTGCTGCGGAAGTTTCTCGTATTTTTTGCTTCTAAAGCCCAAAACGGTTCCCTCAAGGCAAATTAATGCTTTCAAAAAGGCACTTTCAAAGGTTCTGTCAATTGCCATAACTTCCCCCGTTGCCTTCATTTGTGTACCTAATTTTCTGTCCGCATAACCAAATTTATCAAACGGCCATTTCGGAATTTTTACGACCACATAATCAAGTGCCGGTTCAAATGATGCCATTGTTTTACCTGTTACATAGTTCATAATTTCGTGAAGATTTAAGCCTATCGCAATTTTTGCCGTAACTTTTGCAATCGGGTAACCTGCCGCCTTTGAAGCAAGTGCAGATGAACGGCTTACTCTCGGATTAACTTCAATAACTACGTATTCCCCGTTTTCCGGATTAAAGGCAAATTGGACATTGCATCCGCCCTCAATTTTTAACGCTCTGATTATTTTTAAAGAAGCTGAACGCAATTTTTGATAATCTTTATCCGAAAGAGTTTGTGAAGGTGCTACAACAATACTGTCTCCGGTATGAATACCGACAGGGTCAATGTTTTCCATATTACAAATCGTAATGGCTGTATCGTTTGCATCTCGCATTACTTCGTATTCAATTTCTTTCCATCCTGCAACCGATTCTTCCGCAAGAACCTGACCTATCGGACTCGCTGTTAAGCCTTGATACATAATGTTCTTTAATTCTTCTTCATTATGTGCTATTCCGCCGCCTGTTCCCGCAAGCGTAAATGCCGGTCTTATTACTATCGGATAACCGATTTTTTTCGCAAAATTTAATGCCCCTTCTATATCTTCTAAAATTTCACTTTCCGCAATCGGTTCATCTATTTCAATCATAAGATTTTTGAAACTTTCTCTATCTTCCGCTTTTTTAATTGCGTCTATTGATGTTCCTAAAATTCTTACGTTATATTTGTCTAAAATACCTTTTTTATAAGCTTCTGTTACAAGATTAAGTCCCGTTTGTCCGCCTATTGCTGCCAAAATTCCGTCGGGACGCTCTCTTTCTATAATATATTCCAGTGCTTCAAGGTTTAACGGTTGAATATATACTTTGTCCGCTATGTCATCATCTGTCATTATTGTTGCAGGATTGCTGTTTAAAAGGACAACTTCAATACCCTCTTCTCTTAAAGACTTGCAAGCTTGTGTTCCTGCATAATCAAATTCCGCTGCCTGTCCTATTATTATCGGTCCCGAACCAAGGACAATTACTTTTTTTATTGACAAATCTTTAGGCATTTTGTTTCTCCTTGCTGACGGATTGTACCCATTCTTGGAAAATTATTTTTGCATCTTCCGGTCCGGGTCCTGCTTCCGGATGGAATTGTACACATTTTAGCGGAATTTCTTTGTGAGAAAATCCTTCTACCGTTCCGTCATTAATATTTTTATATGTTATTTCAGCTCCTTCGGGCATGCTCTTTTCTTCTACCGCATAACCATGATTTTGAGAAGTTATCATAACTTTTCCGCTTTGAAGATTTAAAACAGGATGATTTGCTCCCCTATGTCCGAATTTTAACTTATATGTGTCTGCTCCTATTGCCAATGCAGAAATTTGATGCCCTAAACATATTCCGAAAACAGGTATTTTCCCAAGCAGGTTTTTAACATTTTCTATATCAACATCTTTGGGGTCTCCGGGACCGTTTGACAACATTACCGCATCATGCCCGCCGTCCAATATGGTTTTAGCATCAATGTTAAAAGGATATACGGTAACATCTGCACCTGACTTTTGCAGTTCTTTTACAATACTGTTTTTAACTCCGTAGTCAATCAGTGCAAAATCTGCTTGTTTATTGCCGTATGCAGAAAATTTTGTGATTGTTTTTTGTGAAAGTTGTTCAACAATATTTTTTGGAAAAACATATTCGGATAG